>CAMLKQ010000299.1 GCA_946480585.1 uncultured Kangiella sp. | reverse complement strand
TCCATGCCCGGCTCGCTGGTAAACGGCCGCAAATTGGCAAATCGCTCTCGCACCGGTGCCGGTGCTGACCACTGCCAGATTGCCACAGCCAGCATGAGCGCGATGAACAGCAGCGCCACCGCTCCGTGTGGCCAGAACCGTGACCACCCTGATGGTGCGACGCTGGCTGATTTTTCCGTAACCGGATCGGCACTGACGACATCCACCGCTGCAGGACTGACCGACGCCAAATCAGCCGCGCCATCGCTGACGCATGTCACCGGTGCAATCAGCCGGTAGCCGCGTCGCGGCACAGTCAAAATGTAAGTCGCTTGCTTGCTCTCGTCGCCAAGCGCCTTGCGCAGCTCGGCAACCGCTTTCGACAGCGTGTTGTCATTGACCACCACGCCGCGCCACACCGCTTGCAACAGCGTTTCCCGGCTGACGAGCTCATTGGGTCGCGCCGCAAGAAATTCCAGCAAGGCCATGTTCTGGGCGCCGATCACCCGCTCTTCGCCAGCCTGACTCACGCTGTGGCGATCCGGATTCAGCGTCCATGCGCCAACACGCAAACGGTCCGTTGTCATGAAAACCTGAAACTCTCCCGGCGCCGGATCGGATCCAGCCCACGCATGGCGCGGAGTGTAACAAAGCCATGCCGATGGCCGACACCGGCGCACCCGGCGGAACCGCTTGATTCGCAAGGGATTCACAACTTTTCACGACAGCCTCACCGCAGCTTCACGACTTGGGAGCCAGCGGTAACGACACTGCCGCAGCGGACTGACCCGCCTGACTAAAAGGACTGCGCCATGGCGCTCACACTCAGCTCGTTCATTCCCTCCAGCCCGACGCTGAAAGGCCAGCTCTGGCTGGTCGCGGCCGTACTGGCCAGCTGTCTCGCCGAACGCTGGTCGCTGCCACTGTTGCAGCTCTGTTATCCGTTGTTGCTGCTGATTTATTTGCGAACCCAACCGATTCGCCGCGGCTTTCCGCTGGCATGGCTGGCGCTGTCCGTCACCTGGGGCGTTGCGATGGCAGATTTCGCGCCGTTTATGGCGGCACCGGAATGGCTGATCACCATGTTCGTCAGCTTTGCCCTCGGTCTGTTGCCGTATCTGGCCGATCGGCTGTTGCAAGGCCGGTTGTCGCCAGTGTGGGTAACACTCGTGCTGCCGTGCGCCATGCTGAGCGCCGATTTCCTGCGCCACCAGTTTGATCCAACCGGCAGCTACGGCATGTTGGGCTACGGCCCGGGTGCCGATCACCCGCTGGCCCAGTTCAGCGCCATCGCCGGCATTGATGGCGTCAGCTTTGTGTTGGCGTGGGCGGTTTCGATTGCCGCCACATGGTTTGCGCAGCGCAAGGAGTTGCCGCGCATCGCCGCGCCCGTTCGCAAACTGGCCGTCTGCTTCAGCATGGCATTATTGCTAGTGCTGGCGTGGGGACTTGTGCAACAGCAGTCGTTGAGTGGCAGCGCCGCGCAGACTCGCAGCACACCGCAACCGGTGCGCATTGCCAGCATCGCCCGTCACCACGATTCGGCCATTACCGATCAACAGAACCTCGCCGACTGGCTCGCCTTGTCGCGGCAACAAGCGCAACTGGGCGCCGACATCATTGTCTGGGCCGAAGGCGCGCTGATGATTGCGGCAGACCAGGAAGATACCGCGGTGCGCGCCGGTCAGGAACTGGCCAAATCCGAAGGCGTGCATCTGGTCATGGCGATATTTCACCTGAATCGGACTTTCGCCGACAAACGCCACAACAAACTGATCTGGATTGACTCACAAGGCTTGATCCGCACCGTGTATCACAAGAACCACGGCCAGTTCGCCGAACAGACCATTGCTGGCGACGGCAAACTCGCGGTGGTCGATACGCCATGGGGCCGGTTTGGCTTGACCATTTGCTGGGATGCCGACTTCCCGAACTTTATTCGACAAGCCTCACAGCAGGGCGTGCAAGCCTTGTTGAATCCGTCTTACGATTACCCGGCCGTGGCCAACGGCCGCGCCGAGATCGCCCGTTACCGCGCCATCGAAAACGGCATGGCGTTGATCCGGCCGAACAACAATGGCCTCAACCTGATTACTGACAGCAAAGGTCGCGTGCTGGCGCGTCAGCGCAATCAAGGCCACGAACCGGTGGTGCTGTTGAGCGAGTTGCAATTGCATGCACAGCCGACTGTCTATCGCTATGTCGGCAATGCGCTGCCCATACTCAGCATCATCGGTTTGGCCGCATTGATTCTGCTCGGCTGGCGCCGCCCGCATCATCGGCAAGCCGATACGCCGGCCGTGGTGCCGGTCGTGCCCTGACCAATACGCCGACGATCACTGCAACAAAACAAAAAAGCCCCAAGCGGGGCTTTTTTGTTGCAAGGAGCGCAAGTTTATTTGCCGAGCTCGGTCGGCATTGCCGGTGCTTCCTTGCGTTGTACCGGTTGCCAGCTCTGCAAGCGACGCATCACCTCTTCAATGGCCTTGTCGAGCTGGCTATCCTTGCCTTGGTTGACCAGATCCGGCTCCAGCTCGACATCGATATCCGGTGCGACCCCTTCGTTCTCGATACGCCATTCCCCTTCCGGCGTGAAGAAGCGGAAGAACGGCACAACCAGAAAGCCGCCATCGATCAGATTCGGATTCGCCGAGATGCCGATGAGGCCACCCCAGGTACGTTTGCCAATCAATGGTCCCAGCCCGAGCCGCTTGAACGAGTACGGCAGGAAGTCGCCACCGGAACCGGCATCCTGATCGATCAGCATCACTTTCGGGCCATAAATCGCACCACCGGGGGTTTCAAAGATCAAACCGTCGCGATCTTTCCAGCCCGCGAGATACTGCCGGCTCAAGACATCGGTGATGTAATTCGCCGCTTGACCGCCACCGTTGCGACGCTCATCGACGATCAGTGCCTGCTTGTCGACCTGGGCAAAGAACATCCGGTTGAAGAACTGAAAGCCAGCACCAGCGGTATTGGGCAGATACACGTAGGCGACTTTGCCGTCGGTTTTCTTGGCGACGTATTCGCGGTTACGCTCAATCCAGTGCCACTGCCGCAGGTCCGCTTCGTTGGCGATCGGTTCCACGGTAATGGTGCGTGAACCTTTGCCATTGGCATCCGCCGCAACGGTCAACGCCACCTGTTTGCCGACCGTATTCTCCAACAAGGCAAACAGGTTTTGCCGGCTGTCGAGCGACTTGCCGTTGATGGCAAGAATATAGTCCCCAGCTTTGACGCCAAGTCCCGGCGTGGCCAGCGGCGCTTTCAGGAACGGGTTCCAACGGTCGCCCATGTACAGCGTTTCAATCCGGTAGCGACCATTGGCGATGGCGAAATCGGCGCCAAGCAGGCCAACACTGGCCGGTGCTTCCTGATGAACATCACCGCCGCCCACCCGGTTATGGCCGACCTGCAGCTCGCCGATCATCTCGACCAACAGCTCGTTCAGATCTTCCCGCCGCTGCACGTGCTTCAGCAAGGGCTGATAGCGATCGTAAATGGCTTGCCAGTTGATGCCGTGCAGATTCGGGTCGTAGAAAAACTCCTTTTCCATCCACCAGGTTTCGTCAAA
>CAMLKQ010000298.1 GCA_946480585.1 uncultured Kangiella sp. | reverse complement strand
CCGGCGGTCTGCGCCGACAGCACCGATTGCCGGACGGCCTCGACCACGCCATCGGCGAGGTATTGGCCGCCGCTTTCGCTGCGCCGGACGGTCAGGGTTTGCGGGGCACTGGCGGCGATTTCAGCGACGGTATCGACGGCCAGCACGGGACCGGACAGAGCGGCCAGCAAGCTAGCCGCCAGCGGCAGGGTCATCAGCCGAACAGGGAAACGAGTGTGCATCGGGTCACTCCGTGAGAATCTATAAATAACTATATGGTTATGTAGTTACTTAGTCAAGTCTCTGGTATGATGCGTCCATGCCGCAGCGACGGGGCTTGCCCGGCTGACTACCGACGACAGGCTGGCTGATGCCTTGCACCCGCGCGGCCTGTGCTGAAGAACCACCTGCATCAGGAAGACACAGTATGGAAGGTTTGAACGACGCTGCCTTGATCCGGGTCGCCGAGGTGTTCAAAGCTTTGGCAGAACCGCGTCGGTTGAAGATCCTGAACAGCCTGCGGGACGGTCAGAAGAACGTCAGCGAGTTGGTCAGCCTGACCGACAGCACCCAGGCCAATGTCTCCAAGCACCTCAGCGTGTTGCTGCAGGCCGGCCTCATCCAGCGTGAGGCACGCGGCACCGCGGCCTATTACCGCATGGCGAACGACAGCACCTATCAGCTGTGCGACATCGTCTGCGGCCAACTGCTGAAACAGGCCGAGACGGCACTCGCGCTGCAACAACTTTTGCAACAGGGTCAGCTGAGCGTCGGCACCGACAAGCCGGTATAATTCGCGCCCTGCCTCGCGCGGTTTCCGCCGGGGTTCGCAAGGATTTCTGCATGGCCACAACCCTTCACGCCAGACCGCGCATCGCCCTGATCGCCGCAATGGCGGCCAATCGCGTCATCGGTGATGGCAACAAGATGCCCTGGCATCTGCCGGCCGATCTGCGCCACTTCAAGAAACTGACGCTCGGCAAACCGGTGATCATGGGCCGCAAGACCTTCGAGTCGATCGGCAGCAAGCCGTTGCCGATGCGAGTCAATATCGTGGTGACACGCGATGCGAGCTTTCGCGCCGCCGGTGTGGTGGTCGCCAACGATTTGCAACAGGCACTCAAACTGGCCGAGCCGCACGCCGCCGAAGAAATCATGATCATGGGCGGCGCCAGCATTTACGAACAGGCCCTGCCGATTGCGGATCGGCTGTACCTGACCTTCATCCAGCTGAACGTGCCGGGCGATGCCCATTTTCCGGATCTGCGCCAGTATCGCTGGCGCGAGCTCGACTCCGAATCGCATACGCCGGATGCCGAGAACCCCTACAACTACAGCTTTGTCACCTATGAACGGTTGGCCGATGCGCCGAAAGAGCTGAATCCCATCGGCAAAAGCTGGCAGCTGGTGTGAACGATGCCAGCCAAATAAAAAAGCCGCGCAGTGCGCGGCTTTTTTATTGGCCGGAAAATGGGTTCGGATCAGAATGCGTAGGTCACATGCAGACCAATCGAGCGGCCGCTGTACTCGTCTTTTTCGAGCGCAACCGGCGTTTCGATCTCGTAATTGATGTAGGTATAGCGCGCGCCGACCGACAGGTTCTGATCGTAACGGATGTCGTATTGCAGCACGGCGCCGACCGCATCATCAAACTCTTCGCTGACGCTGCCCGGGCCATCCGGATTGAAATAGAAAGTCGGTTCGAGGTGCGCGGCGGCACCGACGCCAAGGCGATGGCGATCAAAATTCCAGAACGGGATCAGTTCCAGCACTTTCCGTTTGAACACCGACTTGCTCGAATTGACATTGCTGGTCAGGCCGTCGCGCAGCAGGCCGGCACCAATCTGGACACTGAACGGGGTATCGCCAATCGCGATTTCGCCACCCAAAGTCAGTCGGGTGTAGCCGCCGGCGCGCGAATTGTCGACCTGCTCGCCCGAGTCGACATCAAACAGCGCAATCAATTCATCGCCGCCGTTCTGGACACCGAAATTGACGAAGAAAACACTGCGATGCTGGTACAGCGAATCTTCCTTGAGCGGGCGGCCGGTCAGCGGATCAGCCGCCAGGGCACTGTTGGCAAAGCCGGCAGCGGCCAGCGAAAGCGTGAGCACAGACAGCAATGAGCGCATGAGTGGGCTTCCTTGTGGGGCGCGGAGGCGAGTTTGCGGCCGAGTGTAGCACGCAGTTTGGACCGTGTTACCAGAGGGCGCCGTCGCAAATCTGGCGGTCAACGGCGCCAGCCGGGAACGTGGCTGCGTTGCCCGGTTTCCAGTGTCAGGGCTGTCAGTTGCTGGCCATACACGCAGCCGGTATCGAGCGCATGTACCCGCGCGACATCGGCTTTGCCATGCAACATGGCCCAGTGACCGAACACGATCTGACAGTCGCCGACCGGCCGGTCCGGATGGTGGTACCACGGCAGCAAGTGGGCTGGCTGGCTTCCCGGTGCGCCTTTCTGTTTCAGCTCAAGCCGGCCGTCGGCGTCGACAAAACGCATCCGGGTCAAGGCATTGATGCAATAGCGCCAGCGCGCCGGGCCGTGCAGATCCGGCTGCCACAGTGACGGTTCGTTGCCATACATCTGGCCGAAGAAACGGGCAGGTTGCTGCAGCCATTGCTGTCGCACTTCGCTGCTGGCCGCGAGTGTGTCGGCGACGGTCCAACCGGGCGGGACGCCAGCGTGGGTCATCAGCCACTCGCCCTGCTTCACGGCCAACGGTTGTTGCGCGAGCCAGTCCAGTAACCGCTCGCGATCGGGCGCGCGCAAAATATCGTCGAGGGTGTCGCCTTTCTTGCAGGGATGACAGCCGGCCGCAACGGCGAGCAAATGCAGATCGTGATTGCCAAGCACTACGCGACAGTTGTCGCGCCGCTCGTAAACCGCGCGCAGCGTGCCGAGCGAGTCCGGGCCACGGTTGACCAGATCACCGCAGAACCACAGTTGGTCGCGGTCGGCGGCAAACTGCAGCTTGTCCAGCAGTTCGAGCAGCGGGTGCAGGCAAGCCTGCAAATCGCCGATGACATGGGTCGCCATAGCAAATCGTCAGCGCTAATCGTCAGGGCAAACAAAACGGCCGGCAGAGCCGACCGTTTGCGTCAATGTGTGTGCCAGCTCGCCGGTTCAATGCAGCTGACCCGGTTCCACCAGACTGAACGCCGGGATCGGCGCATCGAAACGGGCGCCGTCATCGCCGGTCATGTGATAAGTGCCTTGCATGCTGCCGACCGGGGTCGCCAGCACGGTGCCGCTGGTGTACTCGAATTCGTCGCCCGGTTTCAGATACGGCTGCTCGCCGACCACGCCCTGACCTTTGACTTCCAGCGTCTCGCCGTTGGCGTCGGTGATGACCCAATGCCGGCTGACCAGTTTGGCGGGCAGATCGCCATCGTTCTTGATGGTGATGGTGTAGGCAAACACGTAGCGGCTGTCGTCGGGATCGGATTGCTCCTCGACGTACTGGGTTTTGACCTTGATGTCGAAATGGTACGGCGTTCTCTCCATGTCGGTCTCCTGAGCGGCGGTTGCGCGCAATTCATTGTCGGTCCGAATCTGGGGACGCGCAAGCGCCGGCACAAGG
>CAMLKQ010000297.1 GCA_946480585.1 uncultured Kangiella sp. | reverse complement strand
GGACCGTTACGCTGCTTGCGGATCAGGATCTCGGCCTGGCCTTTGTTGTCCGGCTTGTCCTTGTGATAGACCTCGTCGCGGTAGATACACAGGATCACGTCGGCGTCCTGCTCGATGGCGCCCGATTCGCGCAAGTCGGCCATGACCGGGCGCTTGTCGGTGCGCTGTTCGAGCGAGCGGTTCAGCTGCGACAAGGCGATCAGCGGCACCTTCAACTCTTTCGCCAGCGCCTTCAGCGAGCGAGAAATTTCCGAGATTTCGGCGGTGCGGTTTTCCACCGCCGAATCGCCGCGCATCAGCTGCAGGTAGTCGACCATGATGAGCGACAGGCCGCCGTGCTCGCGGTGCAGGCGGCGGGCGCGGGCGCGCATTTCCAGTGGCGACAGGCCGGCGGTGTCGTCGATATACAGATTGTTTTTCTCTTTCAGCATCGCGACGACGCTGAACACCCGATCCCAGTCCGGCGAATCCAGTTGGCCGGAACGCACTTTCTGGAAATCGATCGACCCGAGCGAAGAGATCGAACGCATGATCAGCTGCTCGGCCGGCATTTCCATCGAGAACACCAGCACCGGCTTGTCGCTGCGCATCATGGCGTTTTCGCACAGGTTCATCGCGAAAGTGGTTTTACCCATCGACGGACGCGCCGCGACAATGATCAAATCGCCTTTCTGCAGGCCGGAGGTTTCCTTGTCCAGATCATCAAAGCCGGTCGACAGGCCAGTCAGGCCTTCGCTCTTGCCAGCTTCTTCCAGATGGTGGACGACGTTTTTCAGCATGCTGCCAACGGCACGCGGACCGGTGTCGGCCTTGGTGCGTTTCTCGGCAATCGCCAGCATCTTGGCTTCGGCCTGATCCAGCAGCAGGTTGGCCGAATTGCCTTTCGGGAAATAACCGGTGTCGGCAATTTCGTGCGCGGCCGAGATCATTTCGCGCAGCAGCGCCCGCTCGCGCAGGATGTTGGCGTAGCTGATGATGTTGGCCGCGCTCGGCGTGTTCTTGGCGAGCTCGGCAAGATAGGTCAGGCCGCCGATGCCATCGGCTTCGCCTTCGCGCTCCAATTGCTCGAACACGGTGACGGCGTCGATCGGGTGACCGTCGCCGGCGAGCTTGGCAATGGCACGGAAAATCTTGCGGTGATCATCGCGGTAGAAATCGTCAGCGACGACCGCTTCCGATACCCGCTCCCAGGCGCCCGGGTCGAGCATGATGCCGCCCAGCACCGCCTGTTCCGCTTCAATCGAATGCGGTGGGGTTTTGATGTCGTTGAAATCGCGATCAGCCATTCCGGCAGGTCTCGTCAGGTCGGTGAGTTTGCCGAACGCGGCAGGCTCAGGGCCGTGATGCGGGCATCAGCGGCCAAATCCAGGGCCGGCCATTGTAGGGCAAGGGCTGGTGGCCGGGATCGCGCAGGCCCGACAAATACAGGGCCCGCACAAGATATCCACAGACTTGTCCCGCAGACAGCACCGGCCATCAGCTGAAGCGGAACCCGCGCGCCAGCAGCTTGCGGGTCAATGGCGCGAAAACCAACACCAGCGGCAAGGCAATCGGCCAGGCCACCAGAAAGGCGTGCAGCCACTTGCCGAAGAAGCCGTCGATCCAGCCGAGGTTGACCAAGGTCAGGATGCCGGACATGCACAGCGCCATGAAAAACGACATGAATCCGGCAAACAGCAGCGGTTGAAAACGCTGCGGAACAGTCATTACAGCCACATCTTTCTCCACAGTTCACGGAATTGCGTTTGAGCTGGCGCGGATTTTCGCCCACTCTTACCGCTCCGGCCACGGGAAAAATCCCTTTTCACTTCATGGAAAGCTTACGGCATGACGCTTCCCCCCTTGCCTGACTTGCATGCGTTCGCCGCGCTGGCGCTGACCGCCTTCGCGCTCTACCTGTTCCGGCGCGAAGATCTGCAGCTGGAAACCGCCTGCCTGTTCATCCTGATCGTGCTGGCAGTCAGCTTCGAATTCTTTCCCTACAAAGGCCCGCTCGGCACCCTCGATGCCATCAGCGTGTTCCAGAATTTCGGCAACGAAGCGTTGATCACCATTTGCGGTCTCATCATGGCGGGCGAAGGCATTTCCCGCACCGGCGCGCTTGAACCGGTCGGCCGCTTTCTGGCCCGGCTCTGGCGGTTCAGTCCTTCCTTCGCCTTGCTGGTGACCTTGCTGGTGACGGCCAGCATCAGCCCGTTCATCAACAACACTCCGATGATGATCGTGATGATTCCGGTGCTGGTGTCGGTGACGGTGCGTGCCGGTCTGCCACCGAGCGGTGTGTTGATGCCGACCAATCACGCCAACCTGCTCGGCGGCATGATCACCACCATTGGCACCTCCACCAATTTGCTGGTCATCGACGTGGCTCAGCGCCAAGGCGTGGCCGAGATCGGCATGTTCGATTTCGTCTACCCGGCCAGTATCGCTGCCGCCATCGGCATTGCGTATTTGTGGCTCATCGCGCCGCGATTGCTGCCGCCGCGGCCGGTCAGCATCGATCGCTCGCCGCGCATGTACAGCGCGCAGTTGCATGTGCTGGAGAAAAGCCTGTGCGTGAATCGCACGCTGGCGGAAACGGTGCAGAAAACCAACGGTCTGCTCCGGGTCGAAAAAATCCTGCGCGGCGATGACATTCTGGTGCCGGCGCTGCCACAAGCGACGCTGCGCGCCGGCGACCGGCTCGTCGTCAGCGACAACCCGACCCATCTGAAAGAACTGGAAAAGCTGCTGCGGGTCACCCTGATCCCGGGCGAACTGCGCAACGAATTGCCGGGCGACATTCGCAGCGTTGATCAGCAGCTGGCTGAGGTGGTGTTGGCGCCGCAATCGACACTGGTCGGCACCACATTGAAAAACGCCCGCTTTCTCGAAACCAACCAGCTGCTCTGTCTCGCCTTGCACCGCGAAGGCAGCAAACTGGATCGGCCGCAAAGCCGGCTCGCCGACGAAATCCTGAAAGTCGGTGACGTGCTGCTGGTGCAGGGCCCAAAAACCCGGCTGCATGCGCTGAAAAAAGACGGCGAATTGCTGGTGCTGGACGGTAGCCTCGATCTGCCACGCTCAAGCAAGGCGCCGCTGGCGGTGCTGATTATGTTTGGCGTGGTGCTGGCAGCGGCAATGGAATGGCTGCCAATCGCCATCAGCGCGCTCTGCGGTGTGTTGTTGATGGTGCTGACCCGCTGCATGAAATGGCAGGAAGCAGTGCAGGGCCTGAGCCTGCAGGTGATTCTGGTGATGGCGACCAGCCTGTCGCTCGGCAATGCCGTGCTTTACTCCGGTGCCGCCGATTGGCTGGCTTCGCTGTTTGTCGCGCTCAGTTTCGGCGCGCCGGTTGCGGTGACACTGTCCGGCTTGATGCTGCTCATTGCGATTTTCACCAACGTGGTCGACAACAATGCCGCCGCTGTCATTGGCACGCCGATCGCCATCGGCGTCGCCAGTCAGTTGGGCGTCGATCCGATTCCGTTCGTCATCGCCACCTTGCTCGCCGCAAACCTCTCTCTGGCCACCCCGATGGCCTACAAGACCAACATCCTGATCTGGAATGCCGGCGGTTACACCTTCAA
>CAMLKQ010000296.1 GCA_946480585.1 uncultured Kangiella sp. | reverse complement strand
ACCCAACCTACGTATTCAAATACTTAACGTCACGAGATCCCCGCTTTCGACCCACATGGATGTGGGGAGGCCGATGTTGCTCCCGGCAACATTCGACAGTCATTACCTCCTTGTGGTTTGTGTCGCGGGGTGTATGGAACATCCGCGACCGCGGGGATGACATGGCGGCATTGCCGCCGTAATAAAACTGGATCCCCGCCTGCGCGGGGATGAATTGACGGCTCTTGCCGTCAATTCACTTTACCCGCATGCCGGCTTCGGCACCGGAATGCGGTTCCAGAATCCACAAGTCTTTGCCGCCCGGGCCGGCCGCCAGCACCATGCCTTCGGACATGCCGAATTTCATTTTGCGCGGCGCCAGGTTGGCGACCATGACGGTGTGTTTGCCGATCAGCGTTTCCGGCGCGTAGGCGCTCTTGATGCCGGCGAACACGGTGCGGGTTTCGCTGCCAACATTCAGCGTCAGCTTCAGTAGCTTTTCGGCGCCTTCGACGTGTTCGGCGTTTTCAATGCGAGCGATGCGCAGGTCGATCTTGTCGAAATCATCGATGCCAATCACTGGCTTGAACGGCTCGTGGGTGACCAGCGCCGAGGCCGGTGCTTTCGTGCTTTCGGCAGCGGCAGGTGCGGCCGTTGGCTGCAGGTTCTCTTTCGACGCTTCGATCATCGCGGTCACTTTCGCGCCTTCGACCCGGGTCATCATCGGCTGGAATTCGTTGATTTTATGATTGAGCAGCAGCGTCTGCGCGTCCATCCACAGCAGCGAATCGATGTTCAGGAAGGCTTCGGCTTGCTCTGCCAGTTTCGGCAGCACCGGCTTCAGGTACAGCGCCAGCAAGCGGAAAGCATTGAGGCCGACGGTGCAGACGTCGTGCGCTTCTTTCGCGGTGTCCGGGGTCTTGGCCAGCGTCCACGGTGCTTTCGCGGCGATGTATTCGTTGACCTTGTCGGCCAGCGCCATGATGTCGCGCATGGCTTTGCCGTACTCACGATCTTCATAGGCTTTGGCGAGGCCGTCGGCGGCGTCCTGCAGTTCTTTCAGCAGCACCGGTTCGGCGTTGTGCGATGACAACAGGCCACCGAATTGCTTGTGAATGAAGCCGGCGCAGCGCGAGGCGATGTTGACCACTTTGCCGACCAGGTCGGAATTGACCCGGTTGACGAAGTCTTCCAGATTCAAATCGATATCATCGACGCCGGCACCAAGTTTGGCGGCGAAATAATAGCGCAGCCATTCCGGATTCAGGTGGTCCAGATAGGTGCGGGCGGTAACAAACGTGCCTTTCGACTTCGACATTTTGGTGCCGTTGACGGTCAAAAAGCCGTGCGCGTAAACCGACGTCGGCGTCCGGTAGCCCGAGCCTTTCAGCATTGCCGGCCAGAACAGCGTATGGAAGTAAACGATGTCCTTGCCGATGAAGTGATAGACCTCGGCAGTCGAATCGGCTTTCCAGAAGTCATCGAACGCCAGATCTTTCTGCGCGCACAGGTTCTTGAAGCTCGCCATGTAGCCGACCGGCGCATCGAGCCAGACGTAGAAGTACTTGCCCGGCGCATCCGGAATTTCGAAACCAAAGTAGGGCGCGTCGCGCGAGATATCCCACTCGCTCAAACCGGCCTCAAACCACTCGTCGAGCTTGTTGGCGATCGATGCATGAACATGGCCGCTGCGGGTCCAGTGTTTCAAAAACGCTTCGAAATCCGGCAGCTTGAAGAAGTAGTGCTCGGACTCTTTCAGCACCGGCGTAGCGCCGCTGACCGCCGATTTCGGGTTCTTCAATTCGGTCGGTGCGTAGGTGGCGCCGCAGGCGTCGCAGGAGTCACCGTACTGGTCCTTGGCGCCGCATTTCGGGCACTCGCCTTTGACGAAGCGATCCGGCAGGAACATCTGCTTTTCCGGATCGAACAGCTGCGAAATGGTGCGGGTCGCGATATGGCTGTTAGCGCGCAGCGCCTTGTAAATGCCATAGCAAAGCTCGCGGTTCTCGTCGCTGTGGGTCGAGTAGTAGTTGTCGAACGCGATATGGAAGGCAGTGAAATCGGCCAGATGCTCTTCGCGCATCCGGGCGATCATTTCTTCCGGCTGCAGGCCGAGGCTCTGGGCCTTGAGCATGACTGGGGTGCCGTGGGTGTCGTCGGCGCAGACGTACCAGCATTCGTTGCCGCGCATTTTCTGGAAGCGCACCCAGATATCGGTCTGGATGTATTCGACCAGATGGCCCATGTGAATGGAGCCGTTGGCATAGGGCAGGGCGCTGGTGACGAGGATGCGGCGCTTGGCGGTCATGGGATCGGATCGATATCAAAAGCAGGAAAGGCGGCAAGGATACCGGTTTTGCCGGGGGGATTCAGCCTTTGGATGGCCAAATTGGCCGTGATCCCCTCCTTTCTAGGGACGGGCGCAAAGCGCCCGTTTGATCCCAACCCCGCCCAAGCCGGCCGGCTTTTGTTAGCATTGGCCGCCTTTTTACCCAGCCAGCCAGACCGCCCGGACCATGACCGTCAGCCGCCAGTCGATAGAAGCCCAACTCAGCCTGTACCGTGACCGCTATATCAGTGAAGACATGCTCGCGCATGGCGCCGTCCGCGCCTGTGATGTGACGGGGGATCGCGTCGCCCTGACCCTGCAGTTCGGCTTTCCGCTGGCCGGTTACCGGGCCGAGCTGGAACAGAAGCTCAAGGCGCACCTAGCGCCGGTTGCGCCACAGCTGGCCCTGCGCATCGAAAGCGCGGTCGCCCCGCATGCGGTCAAAACCGGCGCCAAGCCGATTCCGGGCGTGAAAAACATTCTGGCCGTGGCCTCGGGCAAAGGCGGGGTTGGCAAATCGACCACGGCGGTAAACCTCGCGCTGGCGCTGGCTGCTGAAGGCGCCCGCGTCGGTATTTTGGATGCCGATATCTACGGCCCCTCGCAGCCCTTGATGCTGGGCAAAGCCGGCGAGCATCCGGATTCCACTGATCAGAAATCGATTGAGCCGATTATCAGTCACGGCATCCAGTCGATGTCGATTGGCTACCTCGTCGAGCCCGAGCAGGCGATGGTTTGGCGCGGCCCGATGGTGTCCAGCGCCTTGCAGCAACTCATCAACGACACCCGCTGGAAAGACGTCGATTATCTGATTGTCGATCTGCCGCCGGGCACTGGCGACATTCAACTGACGCTGGCGCAAAAAGTGCCGGTCACCGCCGCGATTATCGTCACCACCCCACAAGATATCGCGCTGGCCGACGCCATCAAAGGCATCGCCATGTTCCAGAAAGTGAACGTGCCGGTGCTCGGTGTGGTTGAGAACATGGCCATGCACATCTGCTCGAACTGCGGCCACAAAGAGCACGTATTCGGCGCCGGTGGCGGCGCCAAACTGGCCGAGCAATACGGCGTCGAAATGCTCGGCAGTCTGCCGCTCGACATCCGCATCCGCGAACAGACTGATGGTGGCAAACCCAGCGTCGCGGCCGAACCGAACGGCGAAATCGCCGCGATGTATCGCGATATCGCCCGCCGCATCGGTGCCAAATTGTCGCTGGAAGCGAAGAATTACGCGGTGATGGCGCCGGTGATTACGATCAGCAATAC
>CAMLKQ010000295.1 GCA_946480585.1 uncultured Kangiella sp. | reverse complement strand
AGATCGTCATCGTCCATCGCCGGCAGATCATCGTGCACCAGCGAGTAAGCATGGATGAGTTCGACCGCGCAGGCGGCGACATCGAGATCGGCAGCGTGCGCATCGCGCAGTGCACCGGCGGCGTACACCAGAATCGGTCGCAGCCGCTTGCCCTTGTTCAGCGTGGCGTAGCGCATGGCCGCGTGCAGCCGGGCGGTCGGCCCTTCGGCAACCGGCAACATCGCGCCCAGCGCGGCATCGACGCGCTGCTGGCAGCCGTCGAGAAAGCGGGCCAACGCAGTCATGCCGGATCCGCCGCGCTGTCGAAGTCGGTCAGCTTTTCCTGATCGCCCTGTTTGCTCAGCACCTGCACTTTCTGTTCGGCGGCTTGCAGTTGCTGCTCGCATTGCCGAACCAGCGCAACGCCGTGTTCGAATTGCCGCAGGGCCTCGTCGAGGTCCAGATCACCCTGCTCCATGCGGGTCACCAGCTGTTCCAGTTCTTTCAGCTGGGCATCAAAGCCGGCAGCAGGTTTCTTGGCCATGTCAAAACCCGGTCGGGAGGGCGGTTTGTCGAGGGGCGCTATTGTCGCTGATGCGACCAGTGCCGGCCAAGCGCTTTACCATCCCGGCAGGGTGGATAACTGCCGAAGCATTCACGGCAGTGCCGGGAAAACGGGCTATGGTTGTGGAGCTGGCCGCGGCAGGACGTCGGGGCGGCGGTTGGGCAAAACGAGGGTGGAACGGTGTTGGATTGGGCGACCTTGTTCGGTGGTCTGGGCGCAATCGGCGTGCTGGTGGCAGCGCTGTGGATTGGCGGTGATATCGCCGGCTACCTCGATTGGCCGTCGGTGTTGCTGGTGGTGGTGGGTAGCCCGCTGGTGGTGCTGAGCCGGTTTCGCGGCCGCGATTGCCTGCTGGCGCTGCGCAGTGCCGGTCGGGCGCTACGTGACGTGTTGCCGGCCGCTGCCGATCTGGTTGCCGAAATTGGCCGGCTGGCCGAACAGGCGCGCAAGGGCGGGCTGCTGGCGCTCGAGTCGGCGGTGGTCAGCGACCGGTACATGCAAAAGGGCGTCAGCTTGATGGTCGACGGCCACGACAATGAGGCCGTCCGCACCGCGTTGCAGCGCGAGCTCGCGATGGAGCAGCAACGCCACCAGCGCGCCGCCCAGGTGTTTCGCAGTCTCGGTGATGTCGCGCCCGCAATGGGCATGCTCGGCACCTTGATCGGTCTGGTTGCCATGCTGGCCAATCTCGATGATCCGAAAGCGGTGGGTCCCGGCATGGCGGTCGCGCTGCTGACCACGCTGTATGGCGCCTTGATCGCCCAGATCATTGCGCTGCCGATCGCCGACAAACTCAGCCTGATTGCCCAGAACGAAAAGCGTTTGCGTTTGTTGGTGATGGATGGCCTCGCCGGCATTCAGGCCGGCAACAATCCGCGCGCCATCGTCGCGCAATTGCAGGCCTACGTGGATCCGACGCCAGAGGAGCGCGGCTGATGTGGGAGGACGATGACGATGCCCCCGCCAGTGCCGGTGCGCCGGCCTGGATGGTGACCTTTGCCGATCTGATGTCCTTGCTGCTGTGCTTTTTCGTCCTGCTGTTGTCGTTCTCAACCATGGACGTCATCAAGTTCAAGGCGATTGCCAGTTCGCTGCAGGCCACGCTGGGCGCAGAAGCCGGTACCTTGATCGTGCTCGACACGATGGCGCCCGCCATCGAACAACCGGAGCCTGAGCTGCCGGTGCTGACGCCGGACGAAGGCAAGCTGGCCGAACAATCGGTGGAGCCGCCACCAGAGCCGGCCACGGAGATGCCATCGGCGGATCTCATGACCGCTGCGCAGGTGCTGGCCGCGCAGGAACAAGCGGACACCGAGCAGCTGGCGCGCGATCTGGCCAGCGCCCTGACCGAAGAAATTGTCGCCAACCGAATTGAGTTGGTGGCCGAAGGTCGCACCATTACTTTGCGCATTCGCGAGAACGGCAGCTTTCCGTCCGGTGACGCCGAACTGCAGACACCGGTGCGCGCCGTATTGCAACGGGTGCGCGAGCGGCTGGCGGGCACCGAAGGCAGAATTGAAGTCGCCGGTCACACCGACAACCAACCGATCGAAACGGATCGGTTCCGTTCGAACTGGGAGTTGTCGTCGGCGCGTGCCGTGTCAGTGGCACATGAATTGATGCTCGGCGGGTTGATTCCGCCGCAGCGCATCTCGGTGTCCGGTTACGCCGATACCCAGCCGGTCGCGAGCAATGATCGCGATAGCGGCCGGGCCCAGAACCGGCGGGTGGAAATCGTCATTCGCCGCTAGCGATTCTGCTCAGGCTATGCGCTGCCACCGAGCCGCTTGCGGCGCTCGTCCGCCGACAAAAAACTCCACGCCACAAACCGGCTCTGCTTCTGACCTTGGCGCATCGCTACCGTTTGCTGCGCGCGCACCTGCGCCGCGGTCAGCGCCCGATAAATTGCCGGTAAATGCTCGCTGCGCGACACCAGACTGGTAAACCAACCGACCTGCGACGCTACCGCCTGGCTGTCGGCAATCATCCGCAACAGAAAGCCGGTTTCGCCGCCGGCGCAGGCCAGTTCATTGTGCTGACCGCCAAAGTTCAAGGTGGCTGTTCTACGTGAATCGGGCTGATGACCTTTGCGTGCCGCGCTCTGTTTCAATCCGCGCCATTTTCGCGCCGTGTCGGCCGCGGCATCGTCGAGCGAGGCGTGAAACGGCGGGTTGCAGACGGTGAGCGCGTAGTGTTCTCCGGGCGCGACAATGCCGGTGAAAATCTGCTGCGGATTCGTTTGCTGGCGCAGCGTAATCGCACCGGCCAAAGTCGGATTGGCGGCGAGTATGCGGGCGGCATTGGCGAGCGCCTGCGGATCGATATCGGCGCCGACAAACTGCCAGCCGTATTCGTGCTGGCCGAGCAGCGGATAAACCAGATTGGCACCGGTGCCGACATCCAACACATGCACCTCGCGGCCGTGCGGGATCTGGCCGTTCAGGTCGGTGGCGAGCAGATCCGCCGCGTAATGCAGGTAGTCGGCACGACCCGGAATCGGCGGACACAGATAGCCGGCCGGAATGTCCCAATCGTTGACATCGTAATACCGCCGCAGCAGCGCCCGATTGAGCGCCTTGACCGCGGCCGGATCAGCAAAATCGATGGACAGGTTGCCGTACGGATTGCGCCGCAGATGCGGTGCCAGCGACGGTTCGGCCGCGGCCAGGGCCGGCAGGTCGTAACTGCCTTGGTGCCGGTTGCGCGGATGGAGGCGCTCATCGCTGTGCCGGGGTCGTGGGCGGGGAGGCGGTTTGGGCATCGTGATGGCGGTCGCCGAGGGATGGGTTGTTTCAGGGTAACGGAGGCGGGAAAGCGCCGGGCGGGCATTTAGCCAAGGACCGCGGTCGCTGGCAAGGCTGGTTGGCGGAATTGATTGCAAATGAGAATCGTTATCAAATAAGCTCAGGCCACTTGCTCCAGATACCCGAGGAGGCGGCTGACATGATGTGCGAGCTGAGGGCCATGGCCGATGGCAATGGCTGCCTGCATTTCTGCGTGGGGGCCAACGGTGCCGATTGGCTGCATTACATCTGGCGCGG
>CAMLKQ010000294.1 GCA_946480585.1 uncultured Kangiella sp. | reverse complement strand
CTCAGATCCGATATCGCTACTCCGGCCATAACAACGCTTCACAGGCCCACGGTTCCTGCAGTGTAGGCCAGAAAAGCGGCGAGGCCGGTGCATCCCGGCGCGAGCCCAACGCAACAGCGGCACGGCGTTGATGGCGGTTTAGCCAGCAGGCAGCAGGCAGTACGGTGCCGGAATGCCTTCGGCGGCGAAGGTGGCTTTGACCGCCTCGCGCTGACTCAACTGCTCCACCAAGCGCTGCAAGGACGGGTGGCTGCTGACCGGCGGCGCGGCAAACCAGCGCCCCCAGCGGATCAGCATCAACAGATACAGGTCCGCTACCGAGAATTCGGCGCCGAGCAGGTAGGGGCCATTGCTATCCAGATGCTCTGCCAGTTGTTGATAGATCTGCTGGGCGTTCTGCTCGGCGCGCGCCTTGATCGCCGGCACATCCGTCGGATCGGTGCTGAGCCGGTCCGGATAGAAATAGGCAATCAGCGCCGGCTGCAGCGTATTGGTCAAAAACATCAGCCATTTGTAGAGCTGGCCGCGCGCCGGCTGTCCCAGCGCCGGCACCAGATGACTGGTGGGATGGCGATCGCATAGGTGCAGGCAAATGGCCGCCGCCTCGTACAGCACCTCATCACCATCCACCAGCGTTGGCACCCGACCATTCGGGTTCAAGCGCAAATACGCCGGATTGCGGTGGTCGCCTTTGTCAGCATCCAACCGGATGAACTGATAAGGCAGCTTGAGTTCTTCCAACACCATCCGCGGCGCCAAACTGGCCGAGCCGATGAAACCGTAAAGCTGATACATGGAAAACACCTCGGGATTCGTTCTGATGGCAGGGCGGCGTCATTGTGGCGAGCCCATTGCGTCGGGGCAATCCAGATCAAGAGACCGGAATTCCCTACAAGCCTTTAGTGGCGCGATCCACAGCCAGTGCATAGAATGAGACATAAGCACCAGCAACTGGTGCACAGAATTCATAACCAGCACACGGGGACGCCACAGTTGCGATTGTTCGGACGCCGCTCCAGCCGCGCCGGCGCCAATGCCATTGGCCTGATGTTGACGCCACAGAGCTTCACTCTCGCCCGGTTGACCCCGGCGGTGGAGGCACCCCGTCTGCTGCAGTTGGCACAAGGCGATTACGGCAATCTCGGCGAATTCGCCGCCCACATGCAAAAGCTCGCCGACGAACCGGCCCTGCAAGGCCAGCAGCTTGTTGTATGCCTGTCGCCTGAACTCTATCGTTTGCAACAAGCGGATGCGCCCAATGTGCCGCTGGCCGAGCGCAATGCCGCGCTGGCTTGGGCGCTGCGCGACGTACTCGACTTTCCGGCCACCGAAGCCGCGCTCGACAGTTTTGCGCCACCGACCCTGCCCAATCGCAGCGGCCCGGAACGCTTGTTTGTCGCGGTCAGCCACAAAGCCAAACTGAAGCCCTATGTCGAAGCCATCCTGAGCGCCGGTTTCGACATTCGCGCCATCGACATTCCGGAGCTGTGTGCACGCAACCTGCTGCTGCGCTTGTCGCCGGCCCTGACCAGTGCCGCCATCCTGGCGCCGGGCCAACGCGGCTGCAGCCTCTATGTTTACCTCGGCAATGAGTTGGTGGTGTCGCGCCAGCTGGCCGGTATCGGCGATCTGCGGCTGCTGTTCACCGGGCTCGACAACAGTCAGGCGCAGGAGCAATTGCTGCTCGAAATCCAGCGCACGCTCGATTACTTCGAAAGTCAGATCGCCCGTCGACCGGTCGCACGCCTGTTGCTGCCGCCCCTGAGCGAAGAGTTGAACGGCCTGCTGCCGTTGCTGCGCGACAGCCTCGGCGTCACGGTTGCGGCGCTGGATCTGCCGACTCTGGTGCCGATGGACAACAGCGTCGCCCGCGACAGCCTCGCCAATGCCTGGCTGGCCGTCGGTGCCGCCCTGCGTCGGGAGTTGACCGATGCAACAAATTAACCTGTTCCTGCCAGAATTCGCGCCGACGCCGCAGCGCTTCGGTTTGCGCGTGCTGCTGCGTTCACTGCTTGGCGTGCTGTTACTGTTGCTGCTGATCGGCGTGTTTCTGGTGCAGCAATTGGCGCAGGAGCGCGAGCGCACCCAAGCCGCGCGGCAAGCACTCGATGCGGTCATCACCACCATCGGCGAGACCCGCGGCAACGAACAAGCCCGGCAGAATGTCGCCGCGCAGCTCGAGCAATTGCGCGCCCAGCTGGCCCAGCGGCAAGCGCTGTTGCAGGATTTGCAGCAGCGCGAGGCGAAACAGACCAGCGGCTTTGCCTCGCTGCTACAAACGCTCGCCGAAACCCATGATCAAAGGCTCTGGCTGACCACCTTCAGCGTCAAAGGTGACCATCTTCAATTGACCGGCGAAACCTTGAATGCCGCCGCCGTGCCGGCCTGGTTGAGCCGGTTGCAAGCCAAACCGCCCGTGCAAGGGCTGCGTTTTGCCGGCCTGCAGATGCAACGCGTGGACGCCAAACCCGGCGTGTTGGCGTTCAGCCTGAACCCCGAGCTGCCCGAGACAGGAGACGCAGACGATGCTGTCCTTCAGCGTTAGTTGGCGCCGGCTCGAACAACGCTTTCAAGCGCTCAGTTTGCGCGAGCGCGTGCTGGTTATTGTCATGACGCTCGCAATCATTGCGGCGCTCGCCAACGTGCTGTTCTTCCTGCCGCTGCAAGATCAACTGAAAGCCGAACGGCAACAGCAACAAGAGCATCAGCGCCGCCGCGAACAGCTGGAAAACGAGCTGTCTCAGTTGCAAGCCTGGCAAGCCCGTCAGGAAGACGGCAGCGGCCTCGTCGTGGTGGAACAACAACTCGCCAGCGTCAATCAACAGATCCAGCAAATGTCGCAGCGCATGGTGCCGCCGCAGGAAATGACGGCGCTGTTGCAACAGCTGCTTGCGCGCGAACAAGGCATGCAGGTGATCGCGCTGGAAAAACTGCCGCTGGAGCAGCCAAACCTGAGCGAAGCCGAAGCGCCGGTCAGCGCCGAAGTGCCGTTGTACCGGCACCGTTTGCGGCTCAGCTTGCGCGGCAACTACTTCGACAGCCTGCGTTACTTGCAGGCCATGGAAGCGCTGCCGTGGACGGTCTATTGGGACAGTCTGGAATACCGGGTGGAAACCTATCCGCAGGCGGTCCTGACGGTGGAAATTGCCACTTTGGGACAAGAACAGGGGTGGCTCGGTGGCTAAGTCGTCGGTGTTGAAACCGGTGCTGTTGAAACGGATGCAGTTGAAACCGGCGATGGCCTTCGTGTGGCTGTTCGTTGCCGTGATAGCCAGCAACGCCAATGCCGC
Organism: uncultured Kangiella sp.; assembly: GCA_946480585.1. Next base: position 298 of record CAMLKQ010000294.1, on the reverse strand, counting down.
CGAGCGTCGCGATCCGACCCGGCCCGGCTGGCAACCGGCCAGCGCCGAATCCACCAGCAACAAGCCAGCGCCGCAGCTCCTGACCGCGATCGTGATCGGTCCCGGCGGCAGGCGCGCACTGATTGGTGAACGTTACTTGCAAGTGGGTGATCGCGTTGGTGATGCCCGGCTTGTCCGTATTGATTTCGATTTTGTTGTGCTGCAAAGCGCGGCCGGTGAACGCATCGTCCGGTTGACTCCCGTGCTGGAAAGTCGCTCGGCGACCAAGGTGAATGGCTCATGATTCGACACGCTGCAA
>CAMLKQ010000293.1 GCA_946480585.1 uncultured Kangiella sp. | reverse complement strand
GGCTGACTCCAGCGCACTTCCGCGGTCAACAGAAACGGTTTGCCGTTGCCGCGCAACTCAATCAACACATCCAGCAAGGTACCGACCTGCAGCGGCCGATTGCTGCGGGCATTGAAGCCGTTGCTGGAAATGTCGCGGGTGTCGGCATGCAGCAACACCGCCGGTTGTGGCGGCGCGCTGCTGCCCTGCTGGATCTGGATGTGGATCGGATCGTGGCGGGCGAGCCGCGGTTCCTGTCGCTGATTGTCCACCATCATGAGCCGTCCTCGTCACTCAGGAATTGCCGGCGTTCGCTGACCAGACTCTGCAAGGTGTTGTCCAGCGCCGAACCGGACTCGATCACCCGCAGACCATCGGTCAGCAGTTGTTGCAGCAGTGCGTCGTGGTCCAGCTCCGCCACTTTCTGGCCTTGTCGATCGACAAAGACATAGTGCTGATCGGAGGCGCGGATCATCGCGAGATAACAGGCGCGGAACTGGCCGTCGTCGCGGCGCAGCTCCACCAGTGCGCCGCCGCGCAGACTGGCGATGATGGCGCGGCCTTTGGCCTGTTGCTGCGCCAGCAGGGCGTCGGCTTCGGCACGTCGCCGGCCTTCGGCGATGCGTTCGGCGCGCTCGGTCGCTTCCTGTTGTTTGCGCAATTCAAAAGCGGCTTCGCGTTCGGCCTCGCGCCGGCGTTTGGCTTCGGCCGCCGCTTCCCGTTCCTGTTGCTCGGCCAGTAACTTGCGCCGGGCCCGCTCTTCGGCGGCGCCTTCCAGCAAGGGTTTCAGCAGCGCTGGCAGGCGTGGCAGCAATTGCTGCACCGGATCCTGGGCGCTGAGCTCGCGCAACCGATCTTCCTGCACAGCCTGCTGCCATTCGGCGGCACTCAGGGCCGCGACCCGGCTGCCGGCAAAATCGGCCAGCAACAGATAATCCCGCTGCGGCGGTGCCGCAATCACCCTTACCCGCAGCCAGTCGTCTTCGCCGCGCTTCAGCCGCAGGCAGCTGCCGCGCGCAGGCAGCCGATCGGTGCGACCGATGGCGGACTCGGCCAGCCCGTCGTCGGGCTCGTCCGGCAACTCGCCGAGCGGCAGACCGGCATCCGGCACATTGCGGGCGCGGGCCGCCAGCAGCGCGGCGAATACCTCGGGAAAATTCTGCGCCGACGGGTCGGTGCGGGTTTGCGCCAGCGCTTCGCGGATCCGGCGCAGCAAGCCGGGCAGTTCGCCATTGACCGCTTCTCTGAGCTGTTCCGGGCTGGCTTCACTGCCAAGCCAGACCATCAATCGGATGTCGGTGACGGCCCGTTGCCAGCTCGGGTCGTGCATGCCGACCCGCAAATGCAACAAGTAAAGGTATTTGCGCCAGGTCTCGTCGAGGAAGGTGACCACCGAGGCCGGTACAGGTTGGCCCCAGACCGCCTGCCGGATGACCCGGCTGACCTGGGTCTGGGCATTGAGGCTGCGCCGATTCAGTTCTTCCTGTTCCAGCAGTCGCTGGTCGCTCTGCCGTTGCAATTCATGAGTCTGCCGCAGCAGCGCATACAGGCTTTTCAGCGACTGCAGCAGCTGGGCCGAGCCGACGCCGGCTACGGCCTGTTCGGCCAGTGCCTGCAAGCGGGTCTGCAAACGTTGCGGAAATTGCACCGTGGCCGGGTGGGCGCTCGGGCTATAGCCGCGGCCGAGCAGCAGTAGTTGATGCAGCACCCGGCGCAGCGGCTGGCGCGGTGAGTGCCAGAACTGCCAGTCGGTCAGGCATACGGTAGCGACGGCAAACCAGAACGGCTGCATCGCCTGCAGAAAATGGCTATCGAATTCCTCGCTGGCGGCGGTTTGGTCGGCCAGCTGGGCGGCTAGCAGCAGCGCGATGCTGTTGCGATCGCGGCCTTTGCTCAGCGCTCGGCTCAGGGCGGCGGGATCGGCAAAAGCGCCGCCTGCCAGCAGCTCGCGCCAACTGGGATCGGGACTGGCGGGGGGAATTGCCGCAAGGCGCTCGAACAAGCCGTCAGAGGCTGAAGCCATCGTGCCGCGTTCCGGAGATTTTTGAGCGGAGGGTCTGCCAAGCGTAGTTGAAGCCAGCCCGGGATCCCGGACTTTTTTCTCGGCCGGCGCTGTTTTCGTCGGTCACCCTTCGAGTTTCAACACTGCCTGCCAATGCGCTTTCTCGACCGGGGTGATCGACAGCCGGTTGCCCTTGCGCAGGATCAGCATGTCGGCCAGTGCCGGCGTTGCTTTCAGCTCATCGAGCGTAATGAAGCGCTTGAGGTGGCGAACATAGGTCATGTCGCGCAGCACCCAGCGCGGGTTGTCCTGTTTCGAGTCGGCGTCGAAGTAGTCCGAACGGCTGTCGAACTGGGTCGGGTCCGGGTAGGGTTCCGAGCTGACCTTGCAGATGCCGGCGATGCCCGGCGGCTTGGCGTTCGAGTAATAGAAGAAGCAGAGATCGCCGACTGCCATACCGTCGCGCATGAAGTTGCGGGCCTGGTAGTTGCGGACGCCATCCCAGCAATGGCTCTGTTTCGGGCAGTTTTTCAGGTCGTCGAGACTGAAGACGTCGGGTTCGGATTTGATCAGCCAGTAGTTCATCAAGGGGTCCATTGCAGGGCGCAGTCGCCGTACACGACTGCCATCAAATTTTCAAGAAGTAAGAATTGCATCACTGAAACGGTGGGCGTAGAGTCGCATGCTCCGTCTGGCAGTGCGTTCAGAAATCGTCAGCGGATTAAAGAACAACAATTTGGCACGGCGCAAGCTGATGTCTTTTTAATTTCTCGGTGACAAGCAGTGATGATCAAACGCAAACCGGACCTGTTGATGGTCCTGACGGCAGTGCTTCTTGTTGGTGTGATTGCAACCACTCTGCTGATGGATTCAGCGCCCGAAGACAGTGACGAGGTCGCGACCGGATTCGCGAAAGAGAGTGCAACGGATGTTGCGCTCGGTGCCCGCTGAGCCGGACAACGGCTCACATCTCACGCATCAAGTTCTTGTCGAACACTACATCTAGTCGGTGACTATCGCTTGCACGGGCAAATCGTGTGGTTCACGCACGAGTGTCGAAACCTGCTGCCAGCGATAGCCAACGCCGATCAAGCGCGGCCGGCTGTTGCCGGCGTGCCGACGCGCGCTGAACGTGCGGTCGTAAAATCCCCCGCCCATTCCTAAACGTGTGCCGCTGGCATCGAATGCCGTCAGCGGCAGCAACACCACGTCCAGCAACCGGCTCGGCAGCAAAGGTCCAGTTAACGGCTCGGGTATGCCGAACCGGTTCGGCCGCATCGGGCTGTCCGGCCGATACTCGCGAAACCACAGCCGGCGCGGCGCCAGCCGGGTCACCACCGGCAGATAGACCGTCTTGCCGGCAGCCCACAGCCGGTTGATCAACGGCTGCAGATCCAGCTCACCGTCAAACGCCAGATAGACCGCAATCCGCTGCCGGGGCGGTGGCTGCAGCCGCGGCCACATCGCCTGGGCAAAGCGCTCGGCTGCCGCTGCACGTTCGGCTGGGCTGAGCGCGCGGCGGCGGGCGCGCATTTGCTGGCGCAGGGTTTTCTTGTCGGAAGGTGTCATCAGGCGGGATGGCAGCTGAGCGTAAGTGATTGCGATGCCGACGAGCCTAAC
>CAMLKQ010000292.1 GCA_946480585.1 uncultured Kangiella sp. | reverse complement strand
GCGGCGTTGCCATCGAGACCGAGCAGGCCGAGATGACGAACCGGATTGCCGCCCTGCGTCACCTGAATGGCCAGCGCATTGTCGGCGTCGAGCAGCACCTGGTTCATGTCGATCTTGACGCCCCAGGCTTTCAGCAGGCTGTTCAGATCGTCACCCGGCAGCACCTGCGGGAACGGGTTGTCCATGCCGCCACCCATGCGATCCATTTCGGCAAACGGATCGGTGAACAGCATCAGCTTGCCGCCGTTCAGCACGTACTGATCAATGGCATAGCGCAGCGACTCCGACAGCCCTTTCGGCTGCACGACGATCAGCAGATTCAGGTCGGCCGGCAAGCTGGTCGCATCCGACTTGATTTCCTCAACCGTGAACAGCTGCTTGATCTGCTCGAACACCATCCAAGCCGGGCGCGGCTGCCGGCTCATCATGTCGAAACCGCCGTTGACCTGCATGCCACTCAGCAAACCGACTTTCGGCGGCTCGCTGCGGTTCAGCTTGGTCAGCATGCGGCTGACGTCGTATTCGAGCGTCTGCTCTTTGTCCGGCTGCAGGAACGGAATGATTTCTTTTTCATCAACGCTGTTGCTGCCGACCAGACCGAAATAGATTTTGCGATCGGCGACCGGCACTGCCTGCAAGCCGTACTGGGCGGCGCGGTCTTCGTCTTCCGAGAAGGGTACCGGGTCGACCAGCGTGAAGACGATCTTGCCGTTGCCGATGCGCTCATACTCCTGCAACAGTTCACGCACGCGCTGGGCGTAGGTACGCAAGCCTTGCAGTTCCGGCTGTGACTTTGATTCTTCGTCGGAGAAGAACAAATACAGATGCACTGGCTCGCTGAGCCGGCCGACGATGCGCTCGGTGCCGTCCGACAACGAGTACAGCTGGTTCTCGGTCAGGTCGATGCGCCAGCCGCGCATGACGAGCGTACTCAGGATGGTCAGGGCCACGAAGGCCAGCGCCAGCAACACGAGGCCAGCACGGGAAAACAGGTTCTTGTTGGTCATGACTGTTCTCTGGTTTGATTCCGGGCCGGGTTATTCCGCTTTCTTCATGTCCAGCACAATCGCGGTAGCGATCAGCCAGGCGATGATGAAGGCGATGAAGTAGAAGATGTCGCGCAGGTCGAGCACGCCTTTGCTAATCGCATCGTAGTGGCTCAGGAACGACAGATTGGCGATGCCATCGACCAGCAGCTTCGGCAGCCAGTCAGCGAACCAGTTGAGCACCAGCGGGAAGCCGGCGAGCACGAACAGGAAGCACAGCACCACGGTCAGAATGAAGGCGACCACTTGCGAGCGCGTTGCGGCCGAGAGGCAGGTGCCGACCGCCAGAAACGCCCCCGCCATCAGCAAGCTGCCGATGTAGGCCGCGGCAATGGCACCGTTGTCCGGGTCACCGAGGTAATTGACCGACAACCACATCGGGAAGGTCAGCAGCAGCGCGACCGCCAGCAGCGCCCAGGCGGCCAGAAATTTTGCCAGCACGGCTTGCCACAAAGTCACAGGTAACGTCATCAGCAATTCCAGCGTGCCGCTGCGGCGTTCTTCCGCCCAGGTGCGCATGGCCACCGCCGGCACCAGGAACAGATACAGCCACGGATGAAAGCTGAAAAACGCCAACAGGTCGGCTTGATTGCGTTCGTAGAACTTGCCGATCTCAAACGCAAACACGCCGCTCATGACCAGAAAAATCACCACGAACACCAGCGCCAGCGGGGTGGCGAAATAGCTGGCGAATTCGCGTTTGAACAGCACCTTGATGGCGTGGATCTTGGACAGGTTCGGATTCATGCTGGCAACACTCATGTCAGGCGACGGCATCGTACGGGCATCCATCTCACACCCCCGCCGTCACATCACGGAACACGTCATCGAGCCGGCCACTTTCGGCAAACAGCTGCTGTACCGGCCAAGCCTGCTGACGGACAAATTCGCTGACCGCCGCGAACACGGACTGACCATGCTGCGGCAGCACCAGCCATTCGTTTGCACTCAAGGCTTCAACGGCCTTGACGCCACTGACGGCAGCCAACTGTTGTTGCTTGCTGCTGTCCGGCGTTGCGCCGTCAGCAAACACCAATCGCGCGGCGCCGTGGTATTTCGAGCGCGCCAGCAGATCCTGCGGCTTGCCATCGGCCAGCAGTTTGCCGCGCGCGATGATGATGGCGCGCGAACACACCGCGGTGACTTCTTCGAGGATATGGGTCGAGATGATCAGGATTTTGTCTTTGGCCATGCCGCGGATCAGTTCGCGCACCTGATGCTTCTGGTTCGGATCGAGGCCGTCGGTGGGCTCGTCCAGAATCAGCACTTTCGGATCGTGCAAAATGGCTTGCGCCAAGCCGACCCGGCGCTTGAACCCTTTCGACAAGGTATCGATGGTTTGCTGCAGCACTTCACCGAGCTGCACCTGCTCGACCACGGTCTTGATCCGCTCGGCTTTTTTGCTCGCCGACAAGCCGCGCATGTCGGCAATGAAATCGAGGTAGGCACCAACGGTCATGTCGCCGTAGGCCGGCGCACCTTCCGGCAGATAGCCGATCAACTGCTTGGCGGCGAGCGGATCGGTTTCGATGTCGTGACCACAGATGCGAATACGGCCTGCGCTCGGCGTCAGAAAACCGGTCAGCATTTTCATGGTGGTGGATTTGCCGGCGCCGTTCGGGCCGAGAAAACCGAGCACTTCACCGGCTTGTACCGTGAAGCTCAGGTTGTCGACTGCCTTGAACTCGCCGAACTGGCGAGTCAGCGATTGAATTTCAATCATGTCGCGAGGAGCTCCTTGTTCTTTGAACTGTCGGGCACGCAGGCACCGTCGACAGCATTTTTAGGTCATCGGCCACGGACGCAGCCGACCAGCGGCGCCGGGCATCTTAGGGTCGGTTGATGAATTTTCAAGGTCAGCCATCACGCCAGCGGCAGCGACGCACGAGCGCCCTGCATACCGCCGGTATGCACCAGCAGAATCCGGCTGCCACGGCGGAACACGCCGCGGCGGGCCAGCTCAACCAGGGCGTAACAGACCCGGCCGGTATAGATCGGTTCCACCGGCACGCCGGTGTCGACACTGAACTGGCGGCAGAACTGCTGCAACTCGGTGGGGCAGCGGCCGTAACCGCCGAAGTGAAACGCGGTCAGCATCCGCAGCGGCCGGCGCTGACGGCAGCCCGCCGCTTCCAACAAGGATTTGGCATCGCGCAGCAAAAAGCCGCCGCCCTTCAGCACCGCGACCGCCCAGACTTCGCCGTGCTCTTGCAGCGTCGCAAGGCCAGCTGCCAAACCGGCCGCGGTGGCACCGGTGCCGGCCGCGCACAGCACCACATCGGGCGCGAAGTCGGCCAGCGCCGGCGTTTGCAGTGTCGCCGCCACGCCCGGAATGGCGAGCGCGTTGCTGCCGCCTTCCGGCAGCCAGTACGGCGCGGCGTAGGCCGACAAATCCGGCACCGGCTGCGCGCGCAAATCGCGAAACGCCTTCCGCGACAGAAACTGCAGGCGCATGCCGGCAGCCTGGCAATCAAGCAGCGTTGGCGTCAGCGGCTGGTCGGGCTCGGCGCGCACCCAGGCGACCGTGGCAAAACCGAACTGCTGACCGGCCATTGCCAGGGCGTGCAG
>CAMLKQ010000291.1 GCA_946480585.1 uncultured Kangiella sp. | reverse complement strand
CCGAGCCGTGTTGCCGCGCCATTCGGTGTGTAAAGCACCGCATCGGGTTGCTGGCCGCGCAGCAGGCTCAGCGAGCGCTCCACGCTGCGACGACTGGCGGCAATGATGCGGCCGTTCAATTCGTTCTGGGTGTGGCAACGGAGCATCAGCTCGCGCAGCTGATCAGCGAGTTGCTTCAGGCTGTTGGCAATCGGTGCTGGCAGGCGGGCAATCAGCGCATCCAGCGCACCCGGTTGCTGGCTGTTTGGCACCAGTCGCTGGCGCTGACCAAATTGCTCGTCGAGCGCCGCCAACAGGCGTGATTTTTCTTGCGCGAGTGCTTGAATCGAACTGGTGTCCATCCGCTGCAGGGCGGATTGTTCCTGCGCCATGACTTCATAGAGTCGCTGGGCGATGGCGGTTTCCTGACGCAGTGCGAGCTGCAATTGTTCGGCAGGCGACGGCTTGCTGGCGCCAGTCATCATGAACGCTCCTTCAGGTTCTCCTCGAAGCGCAACATTTTCTCGGCCAGCCGCTCTGGCGACACGCTGTAGCGGCCAGCGTCGATAGCGGCTTTGATACGGGCGACCTTGGATTCATCGACATCTGGCGCCTGCGCGGCCGCGGCCACTGCTTTGCCGATGGCTTTGGCTTCCGGCGACACTTCCACTTCCGGCGGTTGCCGGGTGGCGGGCGCGGGTCGGCTGGCTTTGGCGTCGGCAACCACGGCGTCGAGCTTGTCGCTGCGGCGGTTGTCGACGGCCGGCTGGCCAGCGGTACCGAGTTGTTTGATGTCCATGTAGGTCAACCCATTGAGACCGTTCATTCGTTGCCCCTTGTATCGGCAGCCGCTGGGAGAACTTTAGCGGCTGCTTCATCGGATTGGCTGGCGGGCCAATCCGATACGTATCTGGTTCAGGTCTAAGCAATTCCAGGGCCAGTCCGGTCCCGGTCCGATCTGAGTCCGGATCGGGACCTTACAGGTTCACTCGTACCAGCCCGGTGCCGACCACTTCCGCTTGTACGGTCCGCCGGCTGCTGAGGTTGCGGACGCTGACCCGGTCGCCGATGTTGCCGGCACCCTGGGCGATGCCTTTCATGATCACTTCAAAACCGGGCTGGCCAGCGGCGATACGGACTTCGTCGCCACGGCAGATCTGGCAGGTCAGTTGCCGGGTCAGCGGCTGACCGGCGGCAATCGCCTGCCGGGTCAGCGTGCCAAGCAGGGCTTTCGGGTCCTGAACGGTATCGCCACGCAACTGGTCACGGCTGACCCGCATCGGTTTAATGTCGTCGGCTTGCAGTCGCTCGCCCGGCCGCAGCGGTCGGCTGGCGACCAGCACGGTGCTCCATTCCTGGATCTGGACCGGCAGGAATACCTGCCAGCCATTGGCGTCCGGACAGCGGACACCGACCACCGTGTTGCCGGTTTGCCGGGCGTTGGCCGGCCAGAACGCAAGCGGCGCGCTCGCGCACGCGGCCAACTGCAACCGTGGATCGGGTTCTGTAACGCGAATCTCGCGCTCGCTGTCCTTGCTTGCGGCTGGCAGTTCGGCGGCAAGAAATTGCCGGGCAATCGTCACCAACGGCGACGTGCCGGCACCACTTTCGGTGCCGGCCACCGATACGCTGGCGACGAAAAAACTCAACAGAATTCCCGCATTACGCAATTTCATCGGCTTAGCCTATGCTTCGTGGCAGACAGTGCCGCGGACGGCAGCTGTGAAGGGTGCAAACGCGTCCTTTGGCAAGGTAAAGCAGAATTCATGCCCTGATGGGCAGGCGAGGGTAGTGGTCATGGCCGGAATAATGGATACCGTCAACCAGCGCACGCAGATGGTCGGGCAAAACCGACTTGAACTGCTGCTGTTTCGGCTGGCGGGCAAGCAGCGTTACGGCATCAACGTATTCAAGGTGCGGGAAGTGCTGCAATGTCCTCCGCTGACGCAATTGCCGCATCGGCATCCGGTAGTGCGCGGCGTTGCCCACATCCGTGGCAATACCATTTCGGTCATCGACATGAGCATGGCGATCGGCGGGCCGCCGCTCGCCAATCTGGAGGGCGCTTTCATCATCATTGCCGAATACAACCGGGCCGTGCAGGGCTTTCTGGTCGGTTCGGTGGAACGCATCGTCAACACCAATTGGTCGGATATGCATCCGCCGCCGAAAGGTTCCGGTCGCGATACCTATCTGACGGCCGTGACGGAAATCGACAAGCAGCTGGTCGAGATCATCGACGTCGAAAAAATCCTGTCGGAAATTTCGCCGCAATCGACCCAAGTCAGTCAGGCGGTGCTGGAGAAGGCAGTCAGCAAAGCGGCTGCCGATCGGGCGGTTTTGATTGCAGATGACTCCGTCGTGGCTCGCAACCAGATCAAGAAAACGGTCGAGCAGCTCGGCTATCGCACGGTGATGGCCAAAGACGGCGCCGAGGCACTCAGCATTTTGAAAGACACCGTCGCCAAAGGTCTGGACATCAAGAACGAATTCGTCATGATGATTTCCGACATCGAAATGCCGGAAATGGATGGCTACACCCTGACCGCAGAAGTTCGTGGTGACCCGAACCTGAAAGACCTGTACATTCTGTTGCACACCTCGCTGTCCGGGGTGTTCAACCGGGCGATGGTCGCCAAAGTGGGTGCCGATGATTTCATTCCAAAATTCAACCCGGATGAGTTGGCCCAGGCGGTGCAGCGCCGCGTGGAAGCTGCCAATCAAAGTGGATAACGGAGCGGAGACTCCGACGTGGCGGTAACGAATACGACGGATCGCGAACACCAAGGCTATCTGCGCTTCTGCGAACTGTTGCAGCAGCGCAGCGGTATTGTTTTGGGCGACAGCAAGCAGTACCTGGTCACCAGCCGGCTCAGCCAGCTGATGCGGGAACAGCAGCTGGCCAGCCTGTCCGAGTTGGTCGATCGTTTGCAACGCATGCAGCCCGCCGGCCTGATGCAGCAAGTCATCGATGCGATGACCACCAACGAAACCATGTGGTTTCGCGACGGCTATCCGTTCGAGGTGCTGCGCAAGGATCTGTTTCCGAATCACGCCGGTTCCGCACCGATGGCAATCTGGTGCGCAGCCTGTTCCAGCGGCCAGGAACCGTACTCCATTGCGATGACGGCCGAGGAATTTCGGGCCGAACCGAAGGCCAAGATTTTTGCCGGCATTCGTATCGTTGCCACCGACATCTCGTCGCAAATGCTGCAAACCGCGCGCGAAGGCATCTACGACAGCCTTGCAGTGGCACGCGGCTTGTCGCCGGAGCGCAAGAAGAAGTTTTTTGATCCGCTGCCGGATGGTCGCTGGCAGGTGAAGGCGAATCTGAAATCGTCGATTGCCTACCAGCCGATGAACCTGCTCAGCATGCCGTACTCCATCGGCCCGTTTGATGTGATCTTCTGCCGCAATGTGCTCATCTATTTCTCGCCGCAAGTCAAACAACAGGTGTTGTCAGCGCTGACGGCGCGACTGAAGCGCGGCGGCGTGTTATTCCTCGGTGGTTCGGAATCGCTCGGCGAGTTGTCCGAACGGTTCGAGATGATCCGCTGTCAGCCGGGCATCATGTACCGGCTCAAATAGCACGGCTTTGGTATTACCTATTTAAGTCATACCTATTTAAGTCATCCC
>CAMLKQ010000290.1 GCA_946480585.1 uncultured Kangiella sp. | reverse complement strand
AGCGCGCCGGAGCCGGCGAACAGATCCAGACAGCGGGCGCCCGGCAACTCGGTCTGCAGCCAGCTGAACAGTGTTTCACGCAGCCGATCGCCGGTCGGCCTTAAGCCCGGCGCAGCCGGAAACGCCAGCTTACGGCCGCGGTAACGGCCGGCAATGATGCGGACTTCACCGGCACCGGTAACGACTTTGGCCTTGTTCATGCGGTATGCGAAGGGGTTTCGAGCGGGGCAGGATGGTAGCATAGCGGCCCATTGAGGCCGGCTGCCGCCGGCCGGGTTGGATTGTGAACGCGATGTCGGAAAAGAAAGGTTGGTTTGGTTGGCTCAAACGTGACGATGCGGCGACAACCGCCGAACCGGAACGCACGGACGAGCAGAAGAGTTTCTTTGGTCGCTTGAAAGACGGCCTCAAGCGTACCCGCGCCGGTTTGGGCGAAGGGTTGGCGACGCTGTTCATGGGCCGCAAACAGATCGACGACGAGCTGTTTGAGGAGCTGGAAACCCAGTTGCTGCTGGCCGACGTCGGTGTCGCGACCACCCAGCGGATCATGAAAGACGTGACCGCGAAAGCGGCGCGCAAGGAACTCGCCGATACCGATGCGCTCTACCAGTACCTGACCCAGGAACTCGCGGCCTTGCTGGCGCAGGTCGATGCGCCGCTGGTCATCGAGGCCAGCAAAAAACCGTTCGTCATTCTCGTGGTCGGTGTCAACGGCGTTGGCAAGACGACAACCATCGGCAAGCTCGCGCGCTTCTATCAGGCGCAGGGCCAGAGCGTGATGCTCGCTGCCGGCGATACCTTCCGCGCTGCTGCGGTCGAGCAATTGCAGGTCTGGGGCGAGCGCAACCATGTGCCGGTGGTCGCGCAAGCGACCGGCGCCGATTCGGCGTCGGTGCTGTTCGATGCGCTGCAATCGGCGCAGGCCAAACAAATCGATGTGCTGATCTGCGACACCGCCGGCCGCTTGCACACCAAGAGCAATCTGATGGACGAGCTCGCCAAGGTCGTCCGGGTGCTCAAGCGTATCGATCCGGACGCGCCGCATGAAACGCTGCTGGTGCTCGATGCCGCCACCGGCCAGAACGCGCTGAATCAGGCCGAACAATTCCACAAAGCCACCGCGGTGACCGGTCTGGCATTGACCAAGCTCGACGGCACCGCCAAGGGCGGCGTCATTTTCGCGCTGGCCGAGAAAATGAAATTGCCGATCCGCTTTATCGGTGTCGGCGAAGGCATTGATGATCTGCGTCCGTTCAGCGCGCCCGATTTTATTCAGGCGCTGTTTGAGCGGGATGAGAAGGATTGGCAGTAGTTCTGGAAGGTCATCGTGCAGGCACAATTGAAAGAGTCGTTGAGAGTCTGGCAATCGTTGCCGCGCACCGAACGCTTTCATGTGCGCATGGCGGCCGTGCTGTTAGGGTGGTTCATTCAGTTTATCCTAGGTGTCTCTGCTATCTATATCGCTAGGTGGCCCGAATACGCGCTACTTGTACTTGACGTTATGGAATCGGATGGCAGCAAAAGCGTATCGAGTGCAATGCGACCGCAATGGCCTTATGCGGTTTTGGCTGGGCTGTTTGTTATTTGGGGTGCCTTTCGTTGTGCTTGCATGGCGAACAAGCGAGGAGTTGGCTCGTTGCTTGTTTATTGGCTTGGTGCTGAGGCTCTCACTTTTGCTTTTTGGCTTGGCGCAGGTGTACCTAAACACCGATTCGTTGAGTTTATTTTGGCGGGCGTGTTGACGTTTATTGGCGGCGCCCTAGCTTTACAGTATTCCGTATGGAAGCGTAGCTGTGCCAGCACGTAAATGCATTGATAGTCGCTGTTCTCAACGTAAGGATGGCATGTGATCCGTTTCAGTGAAGTCAGCAAACGTTATCCCAGCGGCCATGAAGCGCTGCGCAAACTGACGTTTGAATTGCAGGAAGGCGAGATGGCCTTTCTGACCGGCCATTCCGGTGCCGGAAAATCGACCGTGTTGCGTCTGGTTGCGCTGATGGAGCGGGCGACCCAGGGTCAGGTCTGGGTCGGCAAGGAAAACCTCAATCGCGTCGCGCGGCGCGGTATTCCGTATGTGCGCCGGCAGATCGGCATGATCTTTCAGGATCACCGGCTGCTGTTCGACCGCACGGTGTTCGACAACGTCGCGCTGCCGCTGATCATCGCCGGCTATCCGCACAAGGAAATCGGCAAGCGGGTGCGCGCCGCGCTCGACATGGTGGGATTGCTCTCCAAAGAAAAATCGACGCCGATCATGTTGTCCGGTGGCGAGCAGCAACGGGTCGGCATTGCCCGCGCCGTGGTCAACAAGCCGCCGATTTTGCTGGCGGATGAGCCGACCGGTAACCTCGATCCGGAATTGTCCTGGGAAATCATGCAGCTGTTCGCCAAGTTCAATCAGGTCGGTTGCACGGTGCTCATCGCCTCGCACGATCTGCACCTCATCGAGAACATGGGCAAGCGCATCATCAAATTGAAGAACGGCATGCTGGCGCATGGCGAGGAGGTGGCCCATGGCTGAGCTGCCGAGTGGCGCCGTGCTGTCGAAGCCGAGCCTGATTTCGCGGTTCAAGATGTGGCTGCACGGCCATCAGGATGACGCCAAGAAATCGTTGCGCGATCTGCTGGTGACGCCGTTCAATTCGCTGCTGACCTTTCTGGTGATCGGTGTCGCGCTGGCGCTGCCGACCACGTTGCATGTCGCGCTGAAAAACGGCCAGCAAGTCGCCGGCTCGTTCGAAGGCAGCAGTCAGATCACTCTGTACCTGAAAGACAGCACGACCGAAGCGGCCGCGCAGGCCTTGGTCGACAAGCTCAAGCGCGACGATCAAATTGCGAGCGCGGTGTATCAATCGCGCGAACAGAGTCTGGCCGAATTCAAGCAACTGTCCGGTTTCGGCGATGCGCTCGATTACCTCGACGAGAATCCGCTGCCGGCGGTGGTGATCGTGCAGCCGGCGCTCGGCATCAAGGATGCCGAGCAGGTCGAGCTGCTGGTGTCGCGGCTCAATGTCCTGAGCGAGGTGCAGGAAGCCCAGCTCGATCTGGCCTGGCTGCGCCGCTTGCAGGCGCTGATGCAGGTCGGCGAACGGGTCGCCTCGGCGCTGGCGCTGCTGCTCGGGCTCGCGGTGGTGCTGATTATCGGCAACACCATCCGGCTCGCCATCCAGAACCGCCGGGCCGAGATCGAAGTGATCAAACTGGTCGGCGCCACCGACGCCTTCATCCGCCGACCGTTCCTGTACAGCGGCCTGTGGCATGGCCTGTTCGGCGGCGTGCTGGCCTGGATTCTGGTCAGCATCGCGCTGTGGTGGCTGGATGACCCGGTCAACCAGCTGGCCGGCCTGTACCAGAGCCAGTACCGGGTTATCGGCCTGTCGTTCGGCGAGGTGCTGAAGGTCATCGCTTTTGCGACCGTGCTGGGCCTCGGCGGCTCGTGGCTGTCGGTAACCCGGCACCTGCGCGAGATTGAGCCGCGCTGAGGCGAGCGTCGCGGGTCGGCAGGCTGAAATTTGTACGACGGTTTCAGCCTGTCGACTGTAACAGCCTGTTACTTCCCGGAACTCCGACCCCCGCTAGCACTCTCATGGGCCGAGTGCTAAATTGACCCTGTCCCGG
>CAMLKQ010000289.1 GCA_946480585.1 uncultured Kangiella sp. | reverse complement strand
CGCGACAAGCTGATGAACCTCGCCCGTGGTCGTGATTACTCGGCGCTCGAACGTTCCATCGATGTTCAGGTGTCGCGGCTGCGCCGCTTGATTGAAGTCGATCCGCAGCGGCCACGTTATATCCAAACCGTCTGGGGCGTCGGCTATGTGTTTGTGCCGGATGGTGCGGGTGGTGGTAGTTAACGCCACCGCCACGGCGCCGTGCACCGCAGGCGCTTGCGAACACCCCGGCAATCGCCGGGGTCCGTTTTTCTTGTGTCGATGAAATCCTGAGCCATGCGCGTTCTCCCGAAAAGCACCTTTGGCCGCATCGCGATGCTGATCGGCGGTTTGCTGCTGATCAACCAGTTCATCTCGTATTACTCGGTGACGATCTACATCGTGCAGCCGTTCGTGCGGCAGGTCATGCACCTGGTCGCGATGCAGGTAAAGATCCATGCGCTTGATCAAACCGTCGATCTGTCACCGGAACTCGGTGAAGCCTACAAGGAGGCCACCGGCATCGAGGCCATGAACAGCGTTGCCGCCAACGCCCGCGGCCTCGGCAATGCAGTGCTGTACAAAACCCTGACCGATGAATTGAACCGCCAGCTTGATGGCCCGGCGCCGAGTGAGGTACGCATCGAAGAAGGTGACGGGTTATTTTTCTGGGTCCGATCGCCCTACAAAGAAGATGTCTGGCTGCGGGTGCCGATGCCGCTGTTCGATGCCGTTTATCCGCCGCCCTTGGTCATTTACCTGTCAGTAATTTCGCTATTGTCGCTGCTCGGTGGCTGGGTGTTTGCCCGGCAAATTTCCCGCCCACTGCGCCGACTGGAATTCGCTGCCCGCGAGCTCGGCCGGGGCGATGCGCCGGGCACATTGAAAGAAACCGGCACGCAAGAGCTCGTTGCAGTGACCCGTTCGTTCAACCAAATGGCGCGCAACATTCACCAGCTCGAACAAGATCGGACCATGCTGCTGGCCGGCATTTCGCACGACCTGCGCACACCGCTGACCCGCATCCGTTTGTCGACCGAATTTTTGCCAGACGAATACGAAGAACTGCGCGACGGCATCATCCGCGACACCGAAGACATGGACGAGATCATCGCCCAGTTCATTTCCTTTGTTCGCGACGGCCGCGACGAGCGCAGCGAACCGGGCGATCTGAATGCCCTCGCCCGCGCGGCCGGCGAGGCTGCCGCCATCAATCACGGCGATGTCCGCTTTGAACTCGGCGACATTCCACCGGTGCCGTTCAAGGCGTTGGCCATGAAACGACTGGTGCGCAATCTGATCGAAAACGCGCTGCGTTACGCCGGGCCGCCGGTCACCATCCGCACCAAGACCGAAGACACCTACGTTGTCTTGTCTGTGCTCGATGAAGGCCCGGGTATCAATGAAAACGATATTCCACGCTTGTTCCAGCCCTTCACCCGAGGCGATTCCGCCCGCGGTGGTCGCGGCAGCGGCCTTGGCCTTGCCATCGTCAAACGCATCGCCGAAATGCACAAAGCCCGCATCTCGCTACACAACCGGCCGGAAGGCGGACTCGAAGCCCGTTTGCGCATTCCCTACGTGTAACCGAGTTGCTGCGCAGATTTCAGTTTTCGAACCTCAACAAAAAGGGCGACTCAAGTCGCCCTTTTTGTTGCCAGAAACCAGACCTCAAACTTTTAGCGTCATACCGACGAAAGTGCCCTGCAGGGAATACCCTTGGGGTGCCGGCATCCATTTTGGCAGCTGAACCGCGAACATCCTCTCTCGCGGCCCCGTTGTCCCTCAACGCCTGCACCAGAACATTTTCTTACGGGCCGCTGCCACTTGCCGTCGACCGATTCGGCACCCGATAGCCATCGGCCTTGCCGTCACCCACCGTGCGCGTTGCCGGTGGCGGACTGCCCACCACCGTGATGGCATCGCTGCCTTCGCTGGCACGCTGCGCCGCACGCGCCGCCTCAGCACGCGCCACAGTGCTGGCGTGCACCGCCTCGCCTTGCTTTACGATCTCTGGCGTCCGGACATCGCTGTACAGATGCACGCGGCTCGCCTTGCCATTGCAAGGACTCTGCTGAAAAGTGGAAACGCCATTGCGCAGGCAGTGGTAGATCACCGACGTTGCCGGACTCACCGCCTGCGCGCCATCGGCACAAGGCGTGTTCGAGACAATCTTGACGTTACCGGCCTGACACTGCCACGACTGCTGCACAGGCTTCTCGGCGGCAAATGATTCGGAAGCAGCAGCCAAGCAGAACAGTATGAATAGCTCCGATACGCGCTTGTACATGGTGTCCCTCCCATCCCGATGATCGGGTTACCAGTGTAAGAGAACGAGCGCCGGTGTGATAAATCGTGCCGTTATCAAATGCTCTGCACTTGCCACTGCACGTTATGAAAAGCTCAGCCAATATCAATCGCAGCTGGTTTTGCGACTGGCTTGAAATCAGGACTCAGGCAGGAACACCGATACCCGGTTGCGGCCGGCGTGTTTGGAGTCGTACAGCGCTTTGTCGGCGTGCTCGATCCATTGCTTGTAGGTGGGGGTGGGAATGGTCAGATCGGCGATGCCGAGGCTGATGGTGAAGCGCACTTCCTGCGAGCCGGCCATGAAGCTGATGGCCTGGGCGGCTTCGCGCAGACGTTCGGCGTAGATGCGGGCACCGTCGACTTCGGTGTCAGGCAGGATGACACCAAATTCTTCGCCGCCGTAGCGACCGCCGACGTCGGTGTTACGCAGATTTTTTTTCAGCAAGGCGGAGACGAGTTGAATCACCTTGTCGCCCACCTGGTGGCCGTAGGTGTCGTTCACTTTCTTGAAGTGATCGATGTCGAACATGACCAGTGAGGCCATGGTGCCGTAGCGTTTGTGGCGATGGAACTCGCGCTCAAGGCACTCTTCCCAGTAGCCGCGGTTGTAGAGCTGGGTCAGGCGATCGGTGCGCGACAGTTGCTGCAGCGTTTCATTGGCCGCTTGCAGGCCGCGTTTGTTGCTGGCGACATCGGTCACATCGTAGATGATCACGCAGACATGCTCGACGGTGCCGGTCGCCGAAGCCAGCGGAATGAAGCTGACGTTCTGGTACATGTGCGGCTCGGTGCCGGTGATCGGCTGATAGGTGCGGAACTTGACCAAATAGGGCCGCTGCTCCCAGATGGTGAATGTCCGGTTGCCAAGCGCCAGCACCGATTCGATTTTGCGCTTGAGCCAGTCCTGCGGAATTTCCGGGAAGATGGTGAACAGGTTTTTGTCATGCACACTGTCCGGTGCAAAACCGGAATGATTCTCCATAAAGGCATTCCAGACCTTGATGCGATAATCCCGATCGAGCACCACCACGCCGACATCAATGCTGTGGATGATGTCGAGCAGCCAGTGCAGCTCCTTCATGTCCATGGCGCCGGTCATGACATCAGGTATCCCATTTTGTCGGTCAGCCGGGCCACCGAATCTTCACTGAACAACAGCAGCAAATCGAAGTGGACATCGTGGTGTTCAATGCCGTAGCTGATCTCGACTGCCAAGGTTTTTTTCCAGCGGGTTTGGTTGATACGAATCAGCTCGTCGATGGCGCAGTGCTGACCCAGCACCATCGGGTGGCCTTGCGAAAAGCGGATATCGAGTTGCTCGGCAATGCCGTT
>CAMLKQ010000288.1 GCA_946480585.1 uncultured Kangiella sp. | reverse complement strand
TTCCAGACACTCAGGCTGACCACCAGCACGCCAACCGCGATCATCAACACTTTCGCCGGCAGCATTTTCACCAGCCAGGCGGCGAACGGCGCGGCAATCAAGCCGCCGACCAAAAGCCCCAGTACGATTTGCCAGTGCTGGATACCGAGCACGACGATAAAAATCACGCTCGCCGCCAGCGAGACAAAAAATTCCGCCGCGTGCACGGTGCCGATGGCATAACGCGGCGGCACGCCCTGCGCGATCAATTGTGTCGTGGTGAGTGAACCCCAACCACCGCCGCCGATCGCATCGAGAAAACCGCCGAACAAGCCGAGCGGTGTGGTGCCGCGCACTTTCGGCCGCGGCGCCTGCCGGCGCCAGACTCGCGCCAGAATCCACAGGCCCATCAGCAGCAAATAGAGACTGACCCACGGTTTGATCGCATCGTCCGGCACCAGACTGAGCACGCTGGCACCGATGATTGCCCCGACAATGCCGGGCACTGCCAAACGCCACAGCAGCCGTTTTTTGACATTGCCGTTGTAAACGTGCGAAGCCCACGACGCCCCGGTGGTGAACACTTCGGCGACATGAATCGACGCACTCGCCATCGCCGGACTGTGGCCAAAACCGATCAGCAGCGATGACGAGGTGACGCCATAGGCCATGCCCAGCGCACCGTCGATCAGCTGCGCGATGAGTCCGATCACAACAAAAGTGGTGAAATCCGGCGCCAGCTCCATTGCGGCCACGCCCCTGCAAACAGAATGGCGCGCAGTATCAAGCGACGGCCAAATGCCCGGAAATAAGCCGGCCGCATGGGCTTATAACCGGCCGCAGCCAACCCTTTGGCAATTGTGCCGCTTGTCGGCGCCGGACAGCACCGGCAGCATCAGCTTTCGCCGGTATCGCAGACCGGCCAGCAAGACAACCGGCAACACGATCAGCAACACAACCAACGACACGACCAACAAGACAAGCCACAACACAAACAGGGACATGGCCGGGAACACCGGCCGGAGGGAACACCATGAAACGCGAACAACTCGCTGAGGCGCTGCTGCGCTACGGTCTGGCGGCACTGATCTTCATTCACGGCGCACACCGGCTTTATCACGGCGGCGTTACCGGCTTTGGCGGCTTTCTCGACAGTCAGGGCTTTCCGTTTGGTTTGGCGCTGGCCTGGGGCATCACTGTGTATGAGCTGGTCGGCCCGGTCCTGCTGGTCGCCCGGAAGTTCGTCGCGCCGATCGCGCTGGTCTCTGCCATCCAGTACGCCTGTGGCATCTGGCTGGTGCACTGGCAGCACGGCTGGTTCGTCGTCGGCAGCGGCAGAAATGGCATGGAATTCAGCGTCCTGCTGATTGTGAGCCTGATCGTGCTGGCGCTGTGGCAGCCGCGGCGCTGAGGGCCGTTGCCCCCTTCACACAATGAGAGACTGGCGAGCGACGGGATTGGCTCGCCGCGCTCACCGGTCACTCATTCCTTCCGGTTGTAAGCCTGTAACGGCTCGTCCTTTCCGCTGAACCGCCCGATCGCCCAGCATTTGGCCATCCAAATGTAGGGCTTTCATGATGACCGCTTCGTCCCCACTGCCGACCCCGCTCGGCGACTTCCGCCAACACCCGCTGGCGCGCGAACTGGCTGCACTGTCCAGCGAGCAATTGCTCTGGCTGTCCGGTTACGCCTATGGCCTCGCCCAGCGCGGTGCCGGCGCCGTCGTGGCAGTGCCGGCCGCTGACAGCAAGCCGGCGCTGACCGCCACCGTGTTGTACGGCTCGCAAACCGGCAATGCCAAGCGGCTGGCCGAACAGCTGCACAGCGAGCTGCAGGCGCAAGGCATCGCGGCGCGCGTGCTGCGCGCGAGCGATTACCCGACCCGCGAACTGGCGCAGGAAAAGCTGTTGCTGGTCGCCATCAGCACCCAGGGTGAAGGTGAGCCGCCGGAAGACAGCATCGCGCTGTTCAAGTTTCTCGCCAGCAACCGGGCGCCAAAACTGCCGCAGCTGAAGTACGCCGTGTTCAGTCTCGGTGATCGCAGCTACAACCAGTTCTGCGCGGCCGGCAAGAACTTCGCCGGCTTGCTCGACAAACTCGGCGCCAGCGAATGGCAGCCGCGGGTCGACGCTGATGTCGAATACGAAACCGAAGCGAAAGCCTGGCGCGCACAAATCGTCGAACAGGCGAAGAAACTGCAACCGGCAAGCAGCGCGCCGAGCGCACAAGTGCTGCCACTGCGCCCGCAAGTGGCCAGCGCCTACCACCGCGACAAACCGTTTCCGGCGCCGGTGCTGGCGGTGCAGAAAATCACGGCGCGCGACAGCAGCAAGGACGTTCGTCATATCGAATTGTCATTGGCCGGTTCGGGCTTGAGCTATGAACCGGGCGACACGCTCGGCGTCTGGCCGCACAATCCGGCTGTTGTTGTGACTGACGTGCTGACCGCGCTGCAACTCGATGGCGAGCAAACCGTCACGATCGGTGACGAGACCTTGAGCCTGCGCCGCTGGCTGCGGGAAAAACGCGAACTGACCCAGCTCAGCAAACCGGTGCTCGATCGTTACCAGCAGTTGGCACAGGACAGCAAACTGGCCGCCTTGCTGCAGCCGGGGCAAAACACTGCACTGCAAGCTTTTCTGAGCGCGCACCAGTTCATTGATCTGCTACTGCAATTCCCGGCAAAGCTGAGTGCCGAACAAGTGGTCAACACGCTACGGCCACTGACACCGCGGCTGTACTCGATTGCCTCGTCGCAAAAACTGGTCGGCGAAGAAGTACATCTGACGGTCGGCGTCATTGACGAGCAAAGCGAAGCCGGTCGCCGGGTTGGCGCGGCGTCGCGTTATCTCGCCGATGTCGGCGACAGCGACACCGTTGAAGTGTTCATCGAACACAATCCGTCCTTCCATCTGCCCGATGACGACAGCCGCGATCTGATTCTGATCGGCCCCGGCACTGGCATCGCGCCGTTCCGCGCCTTTGTCCAGGAACGCGCCGAACGGGCCGCTGGCGGTGCGACGGTAGGCAAGACGTGGTTGTTCTTCGGCAACCAACATTTCACCTCGCAGTTCCTGTACCAGACCGAATGGCAAGCCGCGCTCAAGAGCGGCGCGCTGAACAAGCTGTCGTTGGCATTCTCTCGCGATCAAGCCGAGCGCATTTATGTTCAACACCGGCTGCGTGAACAAGCGAAAGCCGTGTACGACTGGCTCGAACGCGGCGCGGCGATTTACCTCTGCGGCGACGCCAAGCAGATGGCGCCGGACGTGCACGCGGCGCTGCGCGAGATCATCGCCGGGCAGAGCGGTAGAGACGCCGCCTACGCCGACGAGTACCTCGACCAGCTGCGCGAGCAAGGTCGCTACCGCCGCGATGTCTATTGATTTGCACGAATGACGACACCGTAGGGTGCGTCTCGACGCACCGAACACGAACGGCAAATCCAGAAGATTGACGTCGGTGGGTCAAGACCCACCCTACAAAACAAATTTTTTATGAGCGAAACAAGATGAGCGGACCCAGCGAAGTCGAAGGCATCAAGGCACGCAGCAAGTTTCTGCGTGGCAGCCTGAAAGAAAGCGTGGCGGATGACCACACCGGCGCCATCCGCGCCGACGACACCATGATCATCAAATTCCACGGCAGCT
>CAMLKQ010000287.1 GCA_946480585.1 uncultured Kangiella sp. | reverse complement strand
TCGTCATTCAGGAAAACGATCACGTGATCCTGTTTGTCAGCGACAAGAAACACGTCGCGGCAATTGAAAAGCTGTTCAGTATCGAAACGATGTTTGGCAGCTGAGCACTAACGTGATCGGCGACATCATCGGCGAGCTGCGCGGTACCGCATTGGCGCCGGGAGGAAAGTTCGGCGAGTGGCTGGCAGCGCTGCTTTGTCTGGTGGCGGGAATTTTTTCCAGCGGATTCGGCGTCTGGTTTGGCTTTGTCGGCATCGAGGCTGCATCGCTCAACGTCCGCATGCTCATCGCTGGTTTCTTTTTGCTGATTGCGCTGGCGTGTTTCTGGCTTACGGGCCGCTTTTTGAAATCGCGCCGTGCTTCTGACCAGAAACACTAGCGCACGCTATGAAACGCCCGCCACGCCAGCCATAGCCAGCCGAGAACCATCAGGCCGCCACCGATCGGCGCGAAATGAGTGAGCCATTTGATGCCGGTAATGCTGAACAGCAAGAGTGCTGAGCTGAAGACGGCGGCGCCGATCGCAATCAAGGAGCCGGCGCGTTCGGCGCGCAGGTGTTGCCAGCGCTGTTCGGCCAGCGCGATCAGCATCAGCGCCAGACCGTGATAGGCCAGATAGTCATGGCCAATTTCAAACACCGCGACGGCATCGTGCAGAGCCAGTGTCGCTTTCAGGGCGTGCGCGCCCATGCTGCCGAGCACAACGCTGAGGCCGGCATAGATGACGCCTATCAGGAACAACCGGGGCATGGCGAATTTCCGAAGTGGTGAATGAAATTGACGGGTTGCCCGGTCAGTACGGACGCGGCTCGCCTTCCGGCCGGGTTCGGTAGCGTTTGTAATTCCACAGGAATTGCTCCGGGAACTCGCGGATCAGATCGGCGAGGGCGGCATTCAACGCGGCAGCGGTCTGGATATCGTCCTCTTGTTTGCCAAACACCGGGCCGGGCCGGAAGTGCAGCCGGAAGCCGGCGGCACGCGGGAGACGCTCGGCGCAGCACATCAGCACGGTGGCACCGGTGCGCTGGGCCAGCTTCGGCACAAGATTGCCGGTGTAGGCCAGATCGTTGAAGAACGGCGCGAACACGCCGACGCCCTTGCTCGGTTCGTGATCGGCCAGCGCGTACACAGCGCGGCCATTGCGCAGCGCCTGCAGCAGCTGCTTGACCCCGGCCTGGTCGGCTGGTGCCATTTCGACGGGCAGGCGCTCGCGGGCGGTTTTGACCAGTTCGTCGAGGGTAGACATCTTGGCCGGCCGGTACAGTCCGGTCATCGGCAGCCGGGCGGCGATCCAGGTCGCCATCACTTCCCAATTGCCCATGTGCGGACCGGCGATGATGATGCCCTTGCCTTCGGCAACGGCCTGATGGAACAGCGCTTCGCCGCTGACATCGACGATCAGCGCACGCACCTTTTCGATCGGCCAGAGCCAGGCCGGACCCGACTCCATCGTGCACATGCCAAGATGACTCAGGCAGGCCTGGACCAGTCGTTCCTGCTCGGCCGGCGACTTTTCCGGCAGACAACGGGCGATGTTGATGCGGGCAACACGCCGGTTGGTGTTGTTGACCTTGTACAACAGCCAGCCCAGCAGCCGGCCGAACCGCTGGGCCGACGCCAGCGACAGCGCGGCACCGAGCCGGATGGCGGTCAGCGTCAACCAGTTCTTGAACTTCGGAAAGCGATGGCGTTTGCGGGGTCGGCGGCGGACGGGGTCAGTCATCAGGATCAACACAGCCCGGTTCAGCGGGCAACAACGGTGGTTATCACAGGTGGACAGTGTAGCGGATCATCGCTTCGGTCCTCAGCCTGTCCGCGCCGGGTCGACGCTGGCTTGGCTCTGCCTGCTTACGTTGCCAGCGGCTGATCCGTTCATGTGCCGAGCGGCTATATCAATATGGCAGGCCAGTCTTTGCCGCCCGCCGGTGCGCGCGCGACCATGGCCGCATCTGGCAAGCCGCCCGGCGGCCTGCCCCAACGCCCGAGCGCGTGGCTTCATTTCAGGAGACTTTCCATGGCCGTGTTCAATGACAACTCCCTCAGCATCGGCAACACCCCGCTGGTCCGGCTGGCACGGCTGACCGATGCCAAGGTCTACGCCAAGCTCGAAAGCCGCAACCCGGCGTTTTCGGTCAAGTGCCGTATCGGTGCCGCCATCATCTGGGATGCCGAGAAGAAGGGCCTGCTGAAGCCGGGCATGGAGATCATCGAAGCGACCTCGGGCAACACCGGTATCGCGCTGGCCTTTGTCGGTGCCGCCCGCGGTTACGGCGTGACCTTGACCATGCCGGCCAGCATGAGCCTGGAGCGGCGCAAGCTGCTCAAAGTGCTCGGCGCCAAGCTGGTGCTGACCGATCCGGCCAAGGGCATGCGCGGCGCGGTGGAAAAAGCCGCCGAGCTGGTTGCGGAAAACCCGGGCAAGTATTTCGAAGCCAAGCAGTTCGAGAATCCGGCCAACCCGCAGATCCATTTCGACACCACCGGTCCGGAGATCTGGAAAGACACCAACGGCGAGATCGACGTGTTTGTTTCCGGCGTCGGCACCGGCGGCACCCTGACCGGCGTCTCGCGCTACATCAAGCTGAAGGAAGGCAAGAAAATCACCACCGTGGCGGTCGAGCCGGCGGTATCGCCGCTGATCACGCAAACCCGCGCCGGCGAAGCGCTGAAGCCGGCACCACACAAGATCCAGGGCATCGGCGCCAACTTCGTGCCGAAGAATCTCGATCTCGAAATGGTCGATCAGGTTGAAACGGTCAGCAACGAAGAAGCGATCGAAACCGCGCGCCAGCTGATGCTGAAGGAAGGCATTCTGGCCGGCATTTCGTGCGGCGCCGCACTGGCCGCCGCACTGCGGGTCGCCGCCCAGCCGCAGCACAAGGACAAGACCATTGTCGTCGTGCTGCCGGATTCGGGTGAGCGCTATCTGTCGAGCGCGCTGTTCGAAGGCGTGTTCAGCGAGCAGGAACTGGTGCAGTAACGCAGGTGCAGTGGTGCGCAAAAACAAAACGCCGGCAGTTGCCGGCGTTTTGTTTTTGACAAGTGACTCAGCGAATGCGGGTCACGGTATAACCTTGTTGCCGCAGCTGCGCGACAATCGAGGTCGGGCCGGTCAGGTGAGCCGCGCCTACCGCAACAAAATGGCGCGCGCTTGGCTGCGCTTTCAGTTTGGCGATGATCCGGGTGGTCATGGTCCGGTTTCGGTCATCAATCAGCGCTTTGGTCAGGCGCTGATTGAGCGCGCTGTTCTCGCCCTGGAATTCTTTCAGCAGCGCTTCCACTTTCGCTTCTTCACCGCTGAGATAGGCCTCGGTCAGCAGCTCGACGATATTCTTGCCGGTGCGCCGGGCTTTGGCGAGGCCGTCGAGGGTTTCCTGCATCAACGCCAGCTGTTCGGCCTGGTTCAAACCATCAAAGATGCCCAGCTGTTCCTGCACCTGTTCCAGGCCTTCGTTGCGTTTGCCGGCGGCTTCGGCCCGTTGCGCCAACTGCAAGTCGAGCGCCGGCACACCGGGATGCTTCATCTGCATCGGCAACAACGCCAATTGGGTGGCCAGTGCCCACGGTTTCAACCGCTCGAACAGCGCCAGTTTCAATTGCGGGCTGATCGCTTTCAGTTCGCTTTCCAACTGCGCGCG
>CAMLKQ010000286.1 GCA_946480585.1 uncultured Kangiella sp. | reverse complement strand
AGCAATTGCCGGCCAATTGCCCCGGCATTCTGGTCACCCAGCACATGCCGGCCGGTTTTACCCGCTCGTATGCCGAACGGCTGAACCGTGTCACCGGACTGACGGTAAAAGAGGCGGAAGGCAATGAACGGGTACTGCCGGGCCACGTCTTCATCGCACCGGGCAGCCACCACCTGAAATTGATCCGCAGCGGCGCCAACTACATGACCGCATTGTCCGATGAGCCACCGGTGCACCGACATCGTCCGGCCGTGGATGTGCTGTTTCACTCGGCCGCCAGTGCGGCCGGTCGCAATGCCGTTGCCGTGTTGCTGACCGGCATGGGCAAAGACGGTGCTGACGGCATGCTGGCCATGCGCAGCGCCGGTGCCCATACCATCGGCCAGGATGAAGCGAGCTCGATTGTCTACGGCATGCCACGGGAAGCATTTGAGCGCGGCGCCGTCTGCGAACAACTGCCGCTGGCGGCGATTGCAGCGGCTGTCGTGCGTGCCAGTGGCGGCGCGGTCACCCGTATCTGAGCGACCATGAAAATATCCTCGCCTGCTGGCGCAGCGGAAAAAACCACACAGGCCCGTCTGCGTCGACGCTTGCTGTTTTTTTCCTACATCACGGCAGTCGGGGTATTGGCCAATGCCCTGACGCCGGAACCGGTCGCGGTGATGCCGTTTCTGCTCGGTGCCATGGCGGTATCGGTGGTGATTCAGCGATTGGGACTGCTGTGGGGCACCGCCTGTCTCGTGTTGACCTTGCTGCCGATCAGCACGGCTTCGCTGTGGTTGTTCTCGGCCGCCCACGCGCTGGCGGTGAGCGTGTTGCGTCGCCGCCTGCAACTGCCATTTCGGCGTTATCTTTTCACCATCAGTGCCGTGCTGTTGCCGGTCATGGCGTTGACAATCTATCAACACGAGAACGACAGCCGGCACTATTGGTTTTCACTCGCCATTCTGTGGCTTGGCCTGCTGCACACCGAGCTCGGTGCCGAGCTGATCAACCGCGTGGTTGATGCCGCGCGTGGCAAGGCCCAACCGTTTCGTGAGCTGCTGGCTTATCGGCTGGCCGTAGCCGCCTCGGCGCCGCTCGCTGTCGCTGCCGTGCTGACGCTGAATCTTTTTATCGTTCACGACATGGCCGAGCATCAGCAGGCGCTGCGTCGGCTGAGTGCCAATCAAGCGAATACCGTCGCCGGCCATCTGCAGCAACACCGGCTCGCCATCGCCGCTCACGCCGCCGCGGTGACACCTGATAATCGTGAACGCTACCGGCGCTCGTTGGCTGTGATCAGTGCGAGTTATCCGAGCTTCCTGACCTTGCTGATAACCGACGCTGACGGCAAGCTCCTGGACACCTATCCCGACAATCTGCTTGCCAACGCCACCGACGTGGCCGACCGCCCGTATTTTCTGGTGCCGCGCCGAACACTGCAGCCGTTTGTCAGTGAGGTGTTCCGCGGTCGCGGGTTTGGCACCGACCCGATCATCGCGATCAGCGCCCCCATTCTTGGCGACGCAGCGCAGTTCCATGGTGTGCTGGAAGGATCGCTGGATCTCGGTCGGCTTGAAGAACTGATCGGTCAAAACGGCCAGCAAGACGATATCCCGTTCGTCCTGCTGGACAGTCGACGCCATGTCATTGCCAGCACAATTGCCGCCTTGCCGGTGCTGACCACTGCAACGCGGCATACGCCGCTGTTGCAAAGCCGCGGCAATGCCCCGGCTGACGATCGTGTGGCGCTGAACGCCACCGGTGAACATCTGCTCAGTCGCAGCAGTGTGCCGTTCACCTCGTGGCAGTTGACGATGTTGCTGCCATACGCGCCATTGGCACAGCTCTATTCCTTGCTGACCGTGCTGACGATTGCAGGCAGCCTGCTGATCATGTGGGCCAGCCAACGTTTTGCCGGCCGCTTTGCCCGGCTGGTGGCGGCGCCACTGGACGATCTGCTGGTTCGCATCCGGGAGCTTCATCTCGATGCGCCGGAAACCTTGCACCCGGTCAGCGTCAGCACCGCCATCACCGAATTGCAGGAACTGACCCAGGACTACAACCAGCTGGTGGTGCGACTGACTACCACCTACGGTGAACTGCGTGCATCGGTGGCGCTGCTCGACGGCGCCAATCGGGAGCTGGAACACCGCGTGCAGGAGCGGACCATCGAACTTGTCAGTGCCCGCGACGAAGCCCAGCAAATGGCCCATGCCAAATCGGCCTTTCTCGCCAACATGAGTCATGAACTGCGTACGCCATTGACCGCCATCATCGGCTTCACCGAGCAAGCGCTGCTGCAGCGCGAGCAACCGGACGAAACGACCACCGCACTGCGCATCATTGCGCGCAATGCCCAGCACCTGCTGACCTTGGTCAACGACATTCTCGACGCCAGCAAGCTGGAGTTCGACAAACTGGAACTGGAGCAGCTGCCATTCTCGCCGCTGCAGATGATGCACGACGTGCTCATCAGCCTGCGACCGCAGGCGAGCGCAAAAGGCTTGTTGCTGGATTGGCAACCGCAATGGCCGTTACCGGCACAAGTCTGCGGCGACAGCACCCGCATCAAACAAGTGCTGTTCAACATCATCGGCAATGCCATCAAATTCACCGAACGCGGCCACATCACGGTGACGATGAGTGCCGAAGCCAGTGGTCAGGAATGGCAATTGGAGGTCCGCGACACCGGCATTGGCCTCAGCGCTGCCCAGCAGCAGCGCTTGTTTCAACCGTTCATTCAGGCCGATCTGTCCACCACCCGCAAATTCGGCGGTACCGGCCTTGGCCTGTACATCAGTCGGCAACTGATCCTGCGCATGGGCGGCACGTTTTTGCTGCAAAGCGCGCCCGGCCAGGGCAGCCACTTTGTCATTACCTTGCCGACCCAGCAGGCGCACCTGCACTGGCTCGACAGCGCACCGGCCAATGCCGAACCGGCAATCGCCAAGCCAACGGCTGCCATGCCGGCGCTACGTGGGCGCGTGCTGATTGCCGATGATGTCGACGATCTGCGCACTTTGGTGGCGATGCTGGTACGCGCCACCGGTGCCGATGTCAGCACGGTGGAAAATGGCGAGCAAGCGGTCGCAGCCGCGCTGGCAGCGCCGTTTGATCTCATTCTGATGGACATGCACATGCCGGTCATGGACGGCGTCACCGCCGTGCAGCGACTGCGGCACAGCGGCTACACCCGGCCCATCATCGCGCTGACGGCAGACGTCATGCCGTCCGATGTCGGCCATTTCCGCGCCGCCGGTTGCGATGACGTGCTTGGCAAACCGATACAACAAAGCGCATTGATGCACGCGCTGCAGCAGGTGCTGCGCCGCGCGGAGCACCCCGCGCCAGAGCCGGCAGCGAACGCGCGAGCGACAGATTTCGATCACCAGCGCCGCCAAGCGTCCACGGAAATGCGCGATACAACGCCGGACCGGCAAGAGAAAAACGCCGGTACGGTACCGGCCCATGTGCAGCACGTGCTGGCACAGCTCAAACAACAGTTTGCGGATCGACTGAAAACCGAGAAACGCGAACTGACCACCGAACTGAATCAGCAAGACTGGCCGGCATTGCGCTCACGCCTGCACAAACTGAAAGGTGCCGCTGGTACCTTTGGCTATCCCGCGATCAGTGCAACGGCCGATACCGCCTATCGTCTATTGC
>CAMLKQ010000285.1 GCA_946480585.1 uncultured Kangiella sp. | reverse complement strand
GGATTGTGCGTGGTCGGGTCGATATTGACCTTGACCACGACATGATCGGCCGCTGATTTGCCGAAATTCATTGCGGTTTCCGGTTGCGCGGATTTGCCGGGTTGATAGCTGCTTGCCATGCTTGCCTCCTGAGCCGTTTGGCTCATTCACGCGACACGCAACAACACCGTGCCACTCGGGTTATTGACGCTCCGACAGCAAGGCCAGGAACGCCGGTTCGGTTGCCAGATTGGCCAGATCTGGATCGACGGCCAGCAATTTGGCCGGATAGCCTTGCTGCTGTGCCTGTTGCAAATACTGCAGCGCCTGCTGCCGTTCACCGCGCTGCAAAGCAATCACCGCCGCGCGAAACTGCACTTCCGGGTTGGCAGGCTCCAGCGTCAAGGCCTGCTGCAGGTCTTGCTCAGCGCGAACGCGATCGCCGGTCCGCAGCGCCGCATGCGCAGCGATTGCCAGCAGCTGGGCATCGACGGCGCCAGCTTGCTGTTGTTGCTGAATCAAGCGCAGTGCTTCGGTGTAACTCTTGGCGGCATTGGCGCGGTCGGCGCTTTGCCAAAGCGCATCGGCGAGATTGGCGTGCAACATGGCTTTGCCCTCCATCTGGCTCAGCGCCTTTCGGTAGAGTTGCACGGCTTCGCGCATCCGGCCGAGGTAGTAATAGAGCGTGGCAAGATTCGACGCTGTGTCCGGATCATCCTGTTGTTTCAGCGACAGTTGAAAGGCATCGGCCGCGGCCTGCAAATCCCCCAACATGAACAGTGCCGCACCGAGATCGCTGTAGGCACGGGCATTCGGTGGCGTCAGTTCGATCACCTTGCGGTAGTTCTGCGCCGCGTCCTGAAACCGGCCACGACCAAACTGGAATGCCGCCAAAGCCCGATACGGTCGCCAGTAACCTGGTTGCAATTGAATGGCGCGACGGTAGATGTGTTCGGCTTCGACATCGTTGCCGGCGTCGGCATGCAGTGACGCCAGCTCCGACAAACCATTGCCGTGCATCGGTTGCTGGCTCAGCGCCTGTTCGAGCAAACGGATTGCACCGACCTCGTCACCGCGCAGCCGCTGCCATTTTGCCGCAGCCACCCACATGTCGGCGCGCGCCGCCGGCGAGCGCAGTGCGCTGTCACAAAAGCGGTCGGTCGGTTCAAGCCAGCGCGCTGCATCGGCGTTGCGATACAGGTACAGGCCAGCTTGGCAACCGAGCAGAGCGGCTTCAGCAAAGCCTGGCACCTCGGTATGAATGGCATCGACAGTTGCCATGACGTGCTCGTATTCCGCAACTGCCTGGGCCTGCCGCAAGGCACGCTCGGCATCGAGGTAGTTGACAAACAAGGCGGCGGGAATCGGCTCACTGATCGGCAGGTTCAACGGCTGCAATTGCGCGGTTTGCGCGAGCCAGTTTGCCAAGCCGATTTCGGCATCATTGAGCAGGGCTTGCAGTTGTTCAGGCGGTCGTTGCCAGCGCTGACTGTCAATCGCGGCACTCTGGTTGCCCACGCTTGCCAGCTCGGCAGTCAGGGTCAGTTGGCCGTCACGTTGATCGAGCGTCAGCGTCAATTGATGACGGGCCAGTTCTGCGGTGTCGGCGTCGGCCTGGTACAGCCCCGGAATGCGCTCCAGCACGCGGCTCGGCAAGCGATCAATTGCCTGGCGCACGCTCGCCGATGCGGCGACCGGATCGAGCACGGTGTGCAGCTGCACATACGCCACCGTCACCGGCAGCGGCGCCGATGGCAGCGCCGCAACACCAACCGGTGCCGGTCGTTGCCATTGCCACCAACCGACCGCGAGCACAATCGGCAGCAACAGCCACGCCCAGCGCAGACGTTGCACGCCGGCGTTCGTCGCGACAGCGGCGTCATCACTGACCCATTCCACCGCATAGGCGCGCACCGGATGCGGCAACTGCTCACTGTGCAGTGGCCCCAGCAGACGACTGCCGGCGGCGCTTTCATCGTGCAGGGCATCGTGCACCGCTTCACTGGCGGTGATGGGCGCACTGCCGTGACGCGCCAGCACATCAGCAACGCGTGCCGCATCGCCGGCCGGCTCTTCGTTATGAAAATGCACTTCGCCGAGCGCAAGACCGATATGGCCATCGCAGCCGATGGCGCGTTGCAGGGTTTGCAATTCGGTTGCCAGCCACAGCGCCCGTCTGGCATCCGGCAGCACCAGGGTGGCGCCGTCGCCATGCCAGCGCCGCCACAACGATGGTGCGGTCAACACTTTGCGCTGCAGCGCCGCAAGTGCCGGTCGTTCGTTGGCGTTGGATAATTGCTTGATGTGCAGACGGAGCACCACCGCCAGCATCGACTGCTCACGATTGCCGACGTCGCTGGTGCGCACCAGACCACCGGGACCGAAATCGAAGATCCACGCCAGCGTCAGCACCACCGGCAGGCCGAGCGCCAACACCAGCACCACCAAGCGAAACGTCCAGCTCGGCAGATCCAGACCATCGCGGGCAACATCGGTGATTTGCAGCACGAGCCAACTGAGCGCGCCATAGGCGACCAGCGCCTGCACGACTTTGCGTCGCTTCAATTCGAACCAGAGTTGGTACAACGACAGCCGCATGCCTGCCTTCCATGACCCGGTTACGCAGGACAACGAACTCTGCGGAGTGGCGTCGTGACACGATTCCATACCGCATCGTCTGATGGGCATGGACGTCAGTACCGGCTCGGGAAAGTGCGGCACTGACCGACGCAGTGCCTTACGGTATAGCAGCTGCCGCCCGATTTGCCAGATGACAAGGCGTGAGCGGATTTCTGATGAAAAAAATGTTTCTGACAAAAACGGAATGAAAAAAGACCGGCAAGCAATTTTCGGTGCAAAAACGGTCTTTCCCGATTAAGCCGACGCTTCCGCCAACGCTTGCAAGCGCGCCAGCGCCTTGGGCCAGGTGTCCAGCATCGTCGGCGCCATCGCGTCGGTGCAATCCATGGTCACCGTCAGCTCACAGCCTTCGGTGTGATCACGCAAGCTGTAGGTCTCATAGGCCGGCGCCCACTGCTCGCCATCGTTGTTTGCGGCGTCAGCGCCAGCAACGACTGCACCGGCGCGGATTTTGCCCAGCAGTTTGATGGCGAGGTATTCCGGTGGCCGCCACTCTGCGATCACGGCATGCATGCCGAAACCGTCCGGCGACAAGAACTTCATGCTGGCGCCTTGCTGCCAAACGCCTTCGTAGTAAGAGCCCGGGCAGAATGCCGACGTCCAGTCGCGGTAACCGGCATCGTCGAGCATCCGTTGCCAAACCTGCTGCCGCGGCGCCCGGATCAGTTGCTGAAAATGCAAGGTCTTCATGGCGATGACTCCGTTCGGCTCAGCGCCATCCAGCCTACGCCGGTAACCCGACAGGCGAAAGTGGCTGCGCCACTCAGCCGGCGACGAGCTCGCGCTTCAGCCGCCGATCGAGCAGCACAAAGCCGAACGGCAACACTGAACACAGCAGCGACAGCAACCAGACCGGCACCGACCAGCGCCGGACGTGGCTGACCGCCAATGACGCAACAAAATACAGCAGCCACAGCAGACCGTGGGTCATACCGACCGGCCAGACATAATCGATACCGAACTGGTAGCGCAGCGGCATCGCGATAAACAGCAAGGTGATCAGCGACAGGCCTTCAATCACGCTGAGCAGGCGAAAGAA
>CAMLKQ010000284.1 GCA_946480585.1 uncultured Kangiella sp. | reverse complement strand
AAAAAAGAGCGCAATGCGCTCTTTTTTACTTCACCCTTTCCCTATGAAATCTGGCACATCCTGCGCCGGTCCTGCGCCACCATCCCGGTGGTTGTTCCCTTGAGCTCATCCTGAGCCATCATCCCTGCCGCCATCCTGACGGTGTCCTGCGTGTGCGTCCTGCACGGTCGCCATTCTACGGGGGCAAATGCCGCGCGCACGTCAGCTCACGCTGCCCGTCTTGAGTGCGCCGGCAGGCGTCAGAAACAGAACTCAATAAAATCAAATACATAGCATCGAAGCTAGCACTTCATGACACAACACGACGGCGGCAATGCTTACAGCTTTGTAAGAGATATCTCACAAAGCCACGGGCAGATTGCGCAAAACCACCTATAACTCACTCGACGCTGGCGGTAGCCCTGCGCCGAGAAATCACATGAAATTAAACGCATGTCTGCAATACTTAAACGCCAAGCCTGTCATTGGAGCCCCACTGTGCGACTGATCCCGCTGTTCGCCCTGCTGTTCTGCCTGTCTGCCGCGGCCAAGGAAGAAGCCGTGGTCAAGGTGCATAACTGGACCGACTATATCGACGAAACGGTGCTGGCCGATTTCACCAAAGCCACCGGCATCCAAGTGGAATACAGCACCTTTGAGAGTGCCGAAGAGCTGGAGGGCAAGCTTGCCGAGCGCAACAGCGGCTATGACGTGGTAGTGCCCAGCGCCAACTTCCTCGCTTATGCCCGGCGGCACAGACTGTTCCGGCCGTTGGACAAGGCCCAGATCCCCAATCTGGCCGGCCTGGACCCGCAGCTGCTGCGCAAGCTGGAGCGCTCCGACCCGAGCAATGAGTACGGCGTGCCCTACCTGTGGGGCACCACCATCATCGCCTACCGCGCCGAGGCCATCAGCAAACGGCTCGGCGCGACCGCCCCGACCGATAGCTGGCGCCTGTTGCTGGACCCGGCCACCGCGGCCAAGCTGGCTGATTGCGGCGTTGCCTGGCTCGACTCCGGCATCGAGGTCATTCCGGAACTGCTGCGTTACAACGGCAGCATCGCCAACAGCCTCAACCCCACTGATTACCTGAAGGCCGAAAAGCACCTGAAGCAGCTGCTGCCGCACATCCGCTACTTTGGTGGGGAGAACATCATCGACGACCTGGCCAGCGGCAAACTTTGTGCGGCCTACAGCTACTCGGGCGACCTGGCGCAGGCACGCGACCAAGCCGCGGCCAATGGCATTGGCGATTTGACCTTGGTGTTGCCGAAGGAAGGCGCGGAAATGTGGGTCGATCTGATGGCGATCCCGGTCGACGCGCCGCACCCGAGTAATGCCCACGCCTTCATCAACTACCTGCTGCAACCGGCGGTGATGGCCCGCATTTCCAATGCGGTCAGCTACCCGAACGCGGTCCCGGCGTCGCTGCCGCTCATTGATGAGGCAGTGAAACAAGATCCGGTACTGTTCCCGAGCAAGGAAGCCCAGGCCAACCTGTATACCCTGCCGGTGCTGACCGATGCCGTCGCCGGCATTTCGGAGCGGATCTGGGCCAGCGTCCGCAAGGGCAAAGCAGCCGAGAACTGAGGCCCCCACCAAGCCAACAAAGAAAAAGGGCGGGATGTGATCCCGCCCTTTTTACTTCACGTCTGTTTCATTCCTTGAAACGTTGATGCTCCCTGCACCATCCGTGATTGGCTTGTCCTTAGCCACGCTCCCTGCGCTGCAATCCTTGCGGCGTGGCGTCAGTATAGGGGCCGGCCGGTTGAAATCCGGTGCCGGCTTCCCGGTCATGCTCGCTCGCTGACCCGCCAGCCGGACCGCTGCAGCAAGCTAAAACCCTTTTATATCAGAGCCTTAACTTCACATTCGCAACTGACCATTTGGTCAGGACCGACTGTGGCCGACAAGCCTTGGCGCTTTGGCGCACACGTTTGTAAGCCATGTCTCACAATCCGACCAGCAAGCACGACCGTTTAAAGCGCCCGCAGGCCCAGCACGTCATCCATGCTGTACAGGCCTGCCGGCTTGCCGACGAGCCAGGCCGCCGCGCGCAGGGCGCCTTCGGCAAAATTGCGCCGGTCAAACGCCTGATGGCGGATCTCCAGGTGCTCGGTGCCGGTGGCCAACAACAAGGTGTGGTCGCCGACAATCTCACCGGCCCGAATGGTCGCAAAACCAATGCTGCCGGGTTTGCGGGCGCCGGTATTGCCTTCACGCGACAGCACGCCCGCCTCGGCCAGGCTGGTGTCACGCGCCTGTGCGACCACCTCGCCCAAACGCAACGCCGTACCGGATGGCGCATCAACCTTGTGCCGATGGTGCGCTTCGATGATTTCTGCATCCGCGTCCGGCATCGCTTTGGCCGCCAGCCGGGCCAGCGCGAACAACAGGTTCACCCCAACGCTCATGTTCGGCGAAATCAGCACCGGAATCTGCTTCGCTGCCAGCTCAATTTCCTGCATCGCTTCCGGCGAGAAACCGGTCGTGCCGATCACCACCGGCTTGCGCTTGAGCTGACAATGTTTCAACAGCTGCAATGACGCCACCGGCTGGCTGAAATCGACAATCACATCCGCCAGCTGCACGGCCGCCGAGACATCGGCCGACAGCGGCACACCAACGTAGGGAAAACCGTGGATGACCGCCGCGTCCTGACCGTGCCGTGAATCCGACGCCGCTGCCAACGCGCCCACCAGTTGCCACTGCGGTTGCTCCCGCACCGCTGACACCAAGGCCTTGCCCATTCGGCCACTGGCGCCATGCAGAGTAATCTTGCTCATTCGCTACATCCTCATCCTGCGAAGCCGGCATTGTAATCGAACCGTGCCGACGGGCTGCTCCGCGCAGCGCAAAAGCATAAGCCAGCGGCGCTGTCATCCAAGGGCAGTCAATCACAGCGCGAGACACCGGCGGCGAAATCTGCGCTGGCACTGGGTATCGCTGCCAACTTTGTCGTAATCCATTACATGAGCAGAACGAAGGTCACACAGCGACAAACGAGGGCTATTCACCGCGCAACAAAAAAGGCCGCAATGCGGCCTTTTTTGTTGCGCAGTATCACTTACGCAGATCGTCAAAGAACTTCTTCACTCCATCAAACCAGGAGTCGGCGCGCGGGCTGTGGCTCGGTTCCTCTTTCAAGGATTTTTCGAACTCTTCCAGCAGCGCTTTCTGTTTGGTGTTCAGTTTTACCGGAGTTTCGATCACGACTCGGCAGAGCAGATCGCCGGGCGAACCGCCGCGCATCGGCACCACGCCTTTGCCGCGCAGGCGGAACAGTTTGCCGGTTTGGGTTTCGGCCGGCACTTTCAGCATCACACGGCCATCAAGTGTCGGCACTTCGACTTCGCCGCCGAGCGTTGCAGTGGCGAAGCTAACCGGCACTTCGCAGAACAGGTTGTTTTCTTCACGTTGGAAAATCGGGTGTTCTTTGACGTGGATGTGCACGTACAAATCACCGGGCGCCGCGCCGGCCACACCGGCTTCGCCTTCACCGGACAGGCGAATGCGATCGCCATTGTCGACGCCGGCCGGCACTTTCACCGACAGCGTGCGTTCCTTTTGAGTACGCCCCTGACCGTGGCAAGTGCCGCAAGGGTCTTTGATCACGGTGCCGCGACCATGACAGGACGGGCAGCTTTGCTGTATCGAGAAAAAGCCTTGCGACATCCGGACCTGACCTGCACCACCGCA
>CAMLKQ010000283.1 GCA_946480585.1 uncultured Kangiella sp. | reverse complement strand
CGGAAGTTCTGCATGTTGCGGGCGCCAATCTGCAGCGCATCGATCTTCTCGACGAACAGTTCGACATCGCCGGTGTCCATCACTTCCGAAATGGTCGGCAGACCGGTTTCGCCGGAAATTTTCTCCAGCAGGTTCAGGCCTTCTTCGCCGTGGCCCTGAAAGCTGTACGGTGAACTGCGCGGCTTGTAGGCACCGCCACGCAGCGCGCGGGCACCGGCATCTTTGACGGCTGCCGCGGTTTCGCGCAGCTGGTCTTCGCTTTCAACCGCACACGGGCCGCCAACCACGACCAGCCGCTCGCCGCCAATCGCGATATTGCCGATATTGACCACGGTGTCGTGGCCACGCATGTCGCGGCTAACCAGCTTGTACGGGGTCAGGATCGGCTTGACCGACTCGACCAGCGGATCGCCTTCCAGATTGAGTTCATTCAGTACGCGCTCATCGCCCAGCGCGCCAAGCACCACGCGCTCGACGCCAGGCATGTACAGCGGCTTCAGGCCGCGCGCTTCAATTTGCTGCATCAGGCGGAAGGCATCGGCTTCCGAGGCCTGCGGTTTCAGGACGACGATCATGGTGTTACTCCTTGTCTCGATAGTTGGTGGTTCAGTGCAATCAGGGAAATGACTTTTTCGGCAAACAAAAAGGCCCGCGGGGTACGCGGGCCTTTTCAGGTGACTGCAAACGCTTTTTTCAGCGCATGACGCCCCCTGCCCGCGTGCGGACATGCCACCACCAGCGCCAGCCGCGCAGGTTGTTGAGGCAGAGGGTCGTCGGATTCATCATTCGTCTCTTGGCAAATCAGTTAAAAACAGCACAAACAAAAAGGCCCGCTTCGAGCGGGCCTATGCAAACTTCTGGCGCTAATTCGCGGATTTGACCGGGGATTAACGCGCACGCAGGCCCGCCTGAGGGTGTTGCCACCACCAGCGCCAGACCTTGTTGATGTGAGTGCGTGCGTTCATGGTGTCGAAGCTACCCGAGCCCGGGCCGGGCCGTCAAGCCACAATTTCATGACCATAAGCGGAAGTCATAAGTCGGCCAAGATGCATGGCTGGTGCACGGCTACTGAATGAAATAGCCGATGGTCCGCCAGCTGCCGTCGGCGTCACGCATCATCGTGACATGTTCGGTTACCCCGGCGCGACCGGCAAAATCGGTACGAAAGCGCAGCTTGGCGTATTCCCCACCGGGCAGCCCCGGCATGCTCAATTCCAGTGACCGAAACACAAGCTCCCGCTTGCTCACGGCACCGAGCGGAGCCCGAGCCTCCACCATCGCTTTTTGCCAAGTCTCGAAGTTGACCGCCGAACGCATCAGATTGGACGACTCGGCATACGCTTGCTGGTGCTCTGCGCTGTCCACTTTTCGCAGCCAGTGAACACCGGCGCTGACCGCCGCCTCGGTTTCGTCAGCCGAAGCCAGCATGGGCGCCATCAACATCAGCAAAAGAATCCACCAATTACGCATTTTCATTGCTCCTTTTTCACCGCTATCCAAATATTCACGGCCAGCCATTTCAGCGACGATTTTCGTCAGACGGCGGCAACTCGTCTGGCTCGATTGCCGCCGGTTTCACCCGCCCGGCCCGCCGTAACGCGTCCCGCAGCGCCCACTCGATCTGGGCATTCAGACTGCGCAAATCATCGTCCGCCCAACGCTGCATGGCATCGAGGATCTGGGCATCTACGCGCAGCGCGAACGCTTTCTTGCTCACGGCAGGCTCCGGACAAAACTGACTACGGCTGGCAACAGCTCCGGCGCCAACGGCAGCGAAGGGTCACCGTAGCTGCGTTGCTGCGCGACATGATCTGCGGCAGCGACAGCTTTCAGCACATGATTCATGTTGGCAATACGCAGCGATTGTACTGAGGCCACCGCTGCGAGCGCCTCGGCATCGGCAGCGCTGACCTGAATATCGGCGCCACCCGAAATGGTCAATACCGGTAGCTTGAGCTTGCCGAGCTCCACTGCTGGATCCCGACGCAGCCAGGATTGCAGATACGGTTGCACACTCGGACGATACAGCGACGCCAATGCTGGCGGCACCTCGGCGACCAGCCGCCCCGCTTTCAGCTCCGCCAGAATGCGGCCGCTATCGGCCAACAATTGCGGCGCTTGCTTTTGCAATTGCTCTTGGATCACGACATCGGCCGGCCGCCCTGCCCCGGCAATCAACACGACACCGGCAACGGCTCGGCGCTGGGCCAACAAGCTCACCAGCAAGGCGCCTTCGCTGTGGCCGATCAACACCGGTTTGGCGAAACCGCGCCGCTCCAACTCGGCGGCCCAGGCATCGGCATCGTTGACGAAGCTGTCGAGCCGCAGCTTGCTTTCATCCGGTTGTGACCAAATGCTTTCGCCCACGCCGCGTTTGTCATAACGCAAGCTGGCGATGCCTTCGGCGGCCAATTGCTGGGCCAGCATTTTCAGGCTGTTGTTGGCGCCGGGAATCAGTTTGCTGTTGCCGTCGCGATCGGTCGGCCCGGAACCAGCGACAATCAATACCACCGGCACCGGTGCCGTCGTCATGGGTTGCTCCAGCGTGCCCCGCAACGTGACATCCGGCAGCTTAAGCTCCAGCAACTGGCTGCGAAACTCCATTGCCGAAACGGATGGCATCAACCCGATGGCAGCGACTGCAATGGTGGGAACGGCCAATAGCCAACGCAATTTCATTGACCACCTCCATGCACAATCAGATCCGGGCAGCGCTGCTGCAAGTCAGCAATAAAACGCGCTTGATCAGCCGGTGCAATCGGTAATTCGTCGACCACTCGGCCATTCTGGATACCGATGTGCAAGCGCCGAACTGACAGCGCCGGTGCACTCATCAGCGACCGGCACGGCCGCACATAACGGATGTTGGCCAGCGGAATGCGCTGACGCATCGGACCACAACGCACCTGCAGCGTATTGTCGGCCAGCGCGTACCCGGTACCGAACCACAGCCACCCGAGCAGAGCCAGCACAAATGTGTTCACCCCTAACAACAGCCAACCGTCGACCGTATTGAACAGCTGGCCAGACTGCAGCAGCGGCAAGGCCACGCCCATCACGACAGCCGGGCCCGACAAAAAAATCAGCGCCAGCCAGCTATCCCGTTTCGGTTTGTAATTACGCATCCACACGTCCTCAGCCAAGATGGTTTGGGCATCGCGTTGGTGAAGTCTGGTGCCCGGCATTTCGGTATGCACCCGGGAGAAACTGCAGCGTTTCAACTTCACCAACATACCAACATGCGTCAGCTATACAGCGAACCGGTATTCACCACCGGCTGGGTGTTCTGCTCCGAACACAGCACCACCAGCAGGTTGCTGACCATCGCGGCTTTGCGTTCATCATCGAGCTCGACCACGCCTTGGTTCTTCAGTTGTTCCAACGCCAGCCGGACCATGCCGACCGCGCCTTCGACCACTTTCTGGCGCGCCGCGATCACGGCGGTAGCCTGCTGGCGGCGCAACATGGCACTGGCAATTTCCGGCGCATAGGCCAGATGCGAGATGCGCGCTTCGATCACTTCGACACCGGCTTTCGACAGGCGGGCGTGGATTTCTTTACGCAGTTCATCGGCAATTTCGCTGGCATGGCTGCGCAGCGCCACGACATTTTCTTCATGCTGGTCGTAGGGGTAGCTGGTGGCGAGATTGCGCAGCGCCGCCTCGCTCTGGATGCTGACGAAGTTTTCGTAG
>CAMLKQ010000282.1 GCA_946480585.1 uncultured Kangiella sp. | reverse complement strand
CCGAGCGTCGCCATGTCGCGCGCCGAGCTGTACAGATCCGGATGCGGCAAACCGGTCGCGTTGACGAAGTTGCTGTTGTTCATGCCCAGTTTCTTGGCGTACTGGTTCATCAGCTGGGCGAATGACTCTTCGCTGCCGGCAACGTGCTCGGCCACCACCATGCTGGCGTCATTGCCGGACTGGATGATGATGCCCTTGTGCAGATCATCGAGCGACACCTGCTTGCCGACTTCGAGGAACATCAACGAGTTTTCAGCCGGATTGCGGTTCAGCTTCCAGGCCTTCTCGCTGACCACGGCCATGTCGTTCAAGCTGACCCGACCTTTCGCCACTTCGGCAGCCAGCACATAGCTGGTCATCATCTTGGTCAGGCTGGCCGGTTCACGCCGGTCATCCGCGTTCTGCTCAGCCAGCACCATGCCGGTGTGATAGTCGATGACAATCCAGGCTGGCGCATCAATCAGCGGCGCCGGCGCGGCGCCAGGAATCGGAGAAGTGCCGGCCTGCACCAGCGAGGACAGCGCCAGCAGCGACAGGGAGAGCAAACGTTTCATGCGTGGATTCAACAGATGGCGGGGCAAAAGCGCGGGCCAAATTGTAACCAAGCTGGCCGTGGCGATAAACCTTTCTGCATCACATTCTCATCAATGCCGGTAATGGCATCAGGGTCTGACAATGGCCGGACGCTCGTAACCCTTGTCGTGCAGATGCTCCTGCACTTTCTCGGCGTAATCGCGCCGTGACAACGGCCCGACCCGCACGCGATACACCGTGCCATCCGGGCCGTCACCTTCGTAGACCTTGACCGGATGGCCGACCAGCGGCCGCACCTGCGCGGCCACTTCATCGGCGCTGTCTTCGTTGCGAAACGAGGCGATCTGGACGAAGAACGGCCCGTCAGTGTCGTTGCCGGCCACCGCCGTGTCGGCAGCGGGTGCCTGATCGTCGTCACCGGTCAAGGCGCGGATCTCGACCCGAGCGGTACCGGCACCGGTCATCTCCAGCTTGTGGGCCGCGGCATAGGACAGATCAATGATGCGACCGTCCTTAAACGGGCCACGATCATTGACCCGAACGATGATCGATTTGCCGTTATCGAGATTGGTTACCCGCACATGCACCGGGATCGGCAAGGTCTTGTGCGCAGCGGTCATCGCGTACATGTCATACGGCTCACCGCTGGAGGTGCGCCGTCCGTGAAACTTGTTGCCGTACCACGAGGCGATGCCGCGCTCGACAAAGCCATCGGCCGAATCAAGTACGTGGTAGGTGCGACCGAGCACATGGTAGCTTTTCGGATTGCCGTAGCGGCTGCGCGGCTCCTTGCGCGGCGTCGGCTCCTGCACGTGGCGCAAATCCGGCGCAACGTGCGGTCCACTGTCGACCTCATCATCAAATGAGGTCGCACATGCCGCCAGCAACACCACACTGGCAGCGCCAAGCAGTATGCGCAGCGGCGATCTGATCATCGCGTCGCTCCACGCAGCGCCAATGCCTGATTCGGTTGCTCGAGATAAGCCGACTTCAATTGCTGGGCGAATTCCAACACGGCCCGTGCATACAAGGGGCTGCGGTTGTAACGGGTGATGACCCGGAAATTGTTGAAGCCGAGATAAAAGCGGCGGCCAGCGGCTTCATCAAACGCCAGCAGCGTCGCGCGCCAATCACTCTGCATCGGCAGCGGCGAACGCATGCCGGCAGCAAACAGATCGGTCAGCGGTTTGACGTCGCGTTTTGGAAACAGCAGTTCCGGTGCCGGTTCGTTCGGCAGTTCGACCGGCAGCATCAGCGCGCCACCGGTTTGCCAACCGTGCAAGCGGAAATAATTGGCGACACTGCCAATGGCATCGGCCGGGTTCTTGAACAGATCGATGTGATTGTCGCCATCAAAATCGACCGCCCATTTGCGGTAGCTGGTCGGCATGAACTGGCCCATGCCCATGGCGCCAGCATAGGAGCCCATCGGCTCGGTCGGGTTCCATTGCTGCTCGCGCACCAACAGGAAAAACTGCTCCAGCTCGCCAGTGAAGTACGGCGAACGCGGCGGATAATGGAACGCCAGCGTGTGCAAGGCATCTAGCACGCGATGACGACCCATGATCCGACCGTAATTGGTTTCGACGCCGATGATCGCAACGATGAACTCGGCCGGTACGCCATATTGCTGTTCAGCACGCGCCAGGGTATCGGCGTGCTCGCGCCAGAACGCGAGGCCATTGTTGCGGCGGGCATCGGTCAGGAAAATCGGCGCGTAGTCTTTCCACGGCTTCACCGCTTCGGCCGGCTTGGTCATCAATGCAATGATGTCATCGCGCTTCTCGGCCTGATCGAGCACGGTGGTGATCTCACGCTTGCTGAAACCGTGTACGGTCATGCGCTCGGCAAACTGTTGCTGTGGCGTCACTGCACAGCCCGCCAGACCCAGCAACGCAATACCGGCCAAACCCGACCATCCGGTTTTCAACGTAAAACGGCTCATGCCGAAACTTCCTCTTGTTTCAAAGACCACCAGCACGGCGGTCCGGAATCATCAACTGGTCAACAGACGTCGATGGGTATGCACCGACATCAATACGCCAAATCCGGCCAGCAAGGTCACCGACGCGGTGCCGCCGTAACTGACCAACGGCAACGGCACCCCCACCACCGGCAAAATGCCGGACACCATGCCGATGTTGACGAACACATAAACAAAGAACGTCAGCGTCAAGGCGCCGGCCAGCAAGCGCGAAAAGGTGTCCTGCGCCTGATTGGCAATATACAGGCCACGCAAAATAATGAACGCAAACAGGCCGAGCAACAACAAGCCGCCGAGCAGACCGAACTCCTCGCCGATCACGGCGAAAATAAAATCGGTATGGCGCTCGGGCACGAACTCGAGTTGCGACTGGGTGCCCTGGAAATAGCCCTTGCCGTACAGACCACCGGAGCCGATGGCGATTTTCGACTGGATGATGTGATAGCCAGCACCGAGCGGATCGCTTTCCGGATCGATCAACGTCAACACCCGCTGTTTCTGGTAATCATGCATGTAGAAGTACCAGAGTGCTGGTGCCAGCGCGGCGGCGCCGACAATCAGCCCCGTCACCAGTTTCCACGACAAGCCGGCCAACCAGAGCACAAAGAAGCCGGAGGCGGCGATCAGCAGCGACGTGCCAAGGTCCGGTTGCAGCGCGATCAGCACCACCGGCAGCAGAATCAAACCGCCGGCGATGGCGATCTGGCTGAACCGTGGCGGCAGCGGCCGCTCGGCGAAATACCAGGCCAGCATCATCGGCACCGCGATCTTCATCAGTTCGGACGGTTGGAAGCGGATGAAACCGAGATCCAACCAGCGCTGGGCGCCTTTACCGATGACACCGACCACATCGACGATGAT
This sequence comes from uncultured Kangiella sp., assembly GCA_946480585.1. The sequence continues at coordinate 341 of CAMLKQ010000282.1, read as the reverse complement.
CAGCATGATGACACCGGCCACGAACAGAATCGGCGCCCACAGTTTCAACACCCGCGGCGGCAACTGGGCAACAAACACCAGCGCCGCCAGACCGATGCCAAACCGCGCCGCCTGCCGCATCATCGTGTCGTAACCACCGGCGCTGTACACCACCAGCAAGGCAACTGACATCAGCACCAGCAAGCTGGACAGCAGCATCCAGTCGATGTGAAATCGCCACAGCAGGCTGTAGCGCTCTTTGTGCGTGTGCACGCGTCCACCGAAATCCGTCATGGCGCGGCCCCCTGCTTGGCTTTGGCATCCAGATAATGATCCATCACCCGACGGGCGATCGGCGCGGC
>CAMLKQ010000281.1 GCA_946480585.1 uncultured Kangiella sp. | reverse complement strand
TGAGCCTGATCGCGCACCAGCCACAGTGCTGCGACCAAGGTTTGCAGCGCGAGCCAGCCATGCAGGGCGGCCGGCCAGTCAGCAAGCGCCATCGCGGCGGCGCCGTTACCGAGTGCCATGATCAGCGCCATGCCGCCGCCGTGCTCGCAGCCGGGTATCAGTGCCAGATAGAGCAGTGCCAAACCCAGACAAAACGCGGCATAGACGTGGTCAGCACTGCCGATGCCAAGTAATGGCAGCCCGCTGAGCAGAGCCGCACCGGCGACACCCAGCAGGGGCGCCACCAGCGTCCAGGTTTCCGGCCGGGACGGAGCGAGGCTCTGGCTCAGCGGCAACGGACGAGCGAGCAATGGTGACAACAGGGGGCGGCGGGCGTTAGGGAAGGCGCTCATGATATTCTCCATATACTTACTAATAAGTAAGTTCTAAGTCAAAAAAAACCTGGGTCGCAAATCTCGGACAGAAAATCTCGGTTCAGCGGTCGGCAACGAGCAAGCCGTGCTGCAGCTCGGCAATCACGGTTTCCAGCTGCGGCAGCCCGGTCAGCCGTTGTAACTGCAGGGCGCCGCCGAGTGCGGCCAACATCAGGGTGGCGCGCTCTTCGGCTCGGCCTTCGAAATGAAAGTCACCGGCATCGCGCCCGCGAGCCAGGATCTGGACTAGGGCATTGAGCATTTCCTTGATCAGCAAGCGGACCTGGATCTGCATGGTGTGCGGGATGCCTTCGACCTCAATAGCGCTGATGCCGACAGCACAGACCGCACAATTTTCGCTGGCGTGGTGGCGGTAGTAGTCGAACAACGATTCCAGCTGTTTGGGCCATGGCGTCTGGTGGCTGGCGAATAGGGCCAGAGCGGTTTTCAGCCGATCGCGCAGCCGTTCGATCAGCGCGATGCCGAGCTCTTCCTTGCCGGGAAAGTGATAATGGATGGCGGCCGGTTTGACGCCGAGCGGGCCGGCGATGTCGGCATAGGAGAAGCCACGGTAGCCGCGCTCGTGAAACAGCTTCTCGGCGAGGTCGAGCACTTCGGTACGGGTATCACGGCGCGCGGTCATGGATTTTCCTGCCAACCACATCATGGAACAGCCCTCGGCATCGAGGTTGGCCAGATGATGGGCTTTAAATTACTTACCTGCAAGTAAAATAATTCCCAAAATGCGTCAAATCTGGTCTGACCCCGAGCCGGTTTATGACCGAAGCCATGGTTTTTCCCCTCGGCCAGCCTAGACTTGCCGACAGTTTGTCGTCCGGATACCGGCTTGTGCCGCGGCCGGCCTGACACGCTTCTGACTTGTATAGGAAGAACGGCGGCCAACCGCCTCAGCCCGGCCCACAGCCGGCCCCGCAAGCGCTCTGTTAAGGAACCCACCATGTCGATCGATCGCCTGCCCGATTCCGACCCGACCGAAACCCAAGAATGGCTCGACGCGCTCGATGGCGTGCTCGAAGCCGAAGGCGTTGAACGCGCCCACTACCTGCTGGAAAAGCTGATCGACAAGGCCCGCCGCTCCGGCGCCTACCTGCCGTACTCGGCAACCACGGCCTATGTGAACACCATTCCGCCGTCGAAAGAAGCGCCGTACCCCGGCGATCAGGCCATCGAAGCCCGCATCCGCTCGATCATCCGCTGGAACGCCATGGCCATCGTGCTGCGCGCCGGCAAGCTCGATCTGGAGCTCGGTGGTCACATCGCTTCGTTCGCGTCGAGCGCGACCATTTATGACGTCGCATTCAACCACTTCTTCAGAGGTGACCAAGGCAACGGCGGCGACCTGGTGTACTTCCAGGGCCACGCGTCGCCCGGCATCTACGCCCGCGCCTTCATGGAAGGCCGCTTGACCGAAGAACAGTTGGCGCATTTCCGTCAGGACGTCGATGGCAAAGGCGTGACCTCGTATCCGCACCCGTGGCTGATGCCGGACTTCTGGCAATTCCCGACCGTGTCGATGGGTCTCGGCCCGTTGCAGGCAATTTACCAAGCGCGCTTCCTGAAATACCTCGAACACCGCGGTCTGCAGCAGACCGACGGCCGCAAGGTCTGGGCGTTCATGGGCGACGGTGAAATGGACGAGCCGGAATCGCTCGGTGCCATCGGCATGGCCGGTCGCGAAAAACTCGACAACCTGATTTTCGTCGTCAACTGCAACCTGCAGCGACTCGACGGTCCGGTCCGTGGCAACGGCAAAATCATTCAGGAACTGGAAGCCGATTTCCGCGGCGCCGGCTGGAATGTGATCAAGGTGATCTGGGGCCGCTACTGGGATCCGTTGCTGGCTCGCGACACCAAAGGCGCACTGCGCCGGATCATGGAAGAAACGGTCGACGGCGAATACCAGAACTACAAATCGTTCGGTGGCAAATACACCCGCGACAATTTCTTCGGCAAAGATCCGGAAACGGCGGCGATGGTTGCCAACATGTCGGACGAAGACATCTGGCGCCTGAACCGTGGCGGTCACGATCCGCACAAAGTGCATGCGGCGTTCCATGCGGCATCCAATCACAAAGGTCAGCCGACCGTCATTCTGGCGAAAACCGTCAAGGGTTACGGCCTCGGCCCGGTCGGTGAAGGCAAGAACATCGCGCACCAGTTGAAGAAAATGGATCTCGATGCGATCAAGGCCTTCCGCGATCGCTTCCGTGTGCCGATTCCGGACGACAAGCTCGCCGATCTGCCGTTCTACCTGCCGCCGGAAGATTCGCCGGAAATGAAATACCTGCGCGAACGCCGGATGGCGCTCGGCGGTTTCCTGCCGGCCCGTAGGCCGAAATCGCAGTCGCTGGAAGTGCCAACGCTGAAAGCCTTTGAAGCCGTCACCGCCGGCAGCGGTGATCGTGAAATCAGTACGACGATGGCATTCGTCCGTCTGCTCAACGTGCTGATGAAAGACAAAGTGCTCGGTTCGCGCTGCGTGCCGATCATTCCGGACGAAGCGCGCACCTTCGGCATGGAGGGCATGTTCCGTCAGTACGGCATTTACTCGTCTGTCGGTCAGCTGTATCAGCCGGTCGATTCCGATCAGGTGGCGTTCTACAAGGAAGACATCAAAGGTCAGATCCTCGAAGAAGGCATCAACGAAGCCGGTGCCATTTCGTCGTGGATTGCTGCCGGTACCTCGTACAGCAGCAACAACTACCCGATGATTCCGTTCTACATCTTCTACTCGATGTTCGGTTTGCAGCGGACCATGGATCTGGCCTGGGCTGCGGGCGATGCCCAGGCGCGCGGCTTCCTGCTCGGCGCTACCGCCGGTCGCACCACGTTGAACGGCGAAGGTCTGCAGCACCAGGACGGTCACTCGCACATTCTGGCGTCGACCATTCCCTCCTGCGTTGCCTACGACCCGGCCTACGGTTATGAACTCGCCGTGATCATCCAGAACGGTCTGGAGCGCATGGTCGAGAAACAGGAAAACGTTTTCTACTACATCACGCTGATGAACGAAAACTACGCCCAGCCGGCGCTGCCGAAAGGCGCTGAAGAAGGCATCCTGAAAGGCATGTACCTGCTGCGCGAAGGCGAGCTGGCCGGCAAGGCCAAAGGCAAGAAGGCGCCGAAAGTGCAGCTGTTCGGTTCCGGCACGATCCTCAACGAAGTGCTGGCCGCTGCCGAATTGCTGCGCGATAACCATGGCGTTGCCGCCGACATCTGGAGCGTCACCAGCTACACCGAACTGCGCCGCGACGGTCTCGATGTCGACCGCTTCAACCTGCTGCATCCGGA
>CAMLKQ010000280.1 GCA_946480585.1 uncultured Kangiella sp. | reverse complement strand
GCGTCGGCAAACTGGGCGAAATGGGTGTACGGCTCGGCGTTGACCAGAAAATGGATGTCGCCTTGCTGGAATACCGTCACGTCCTTGCTGCGGTGTTTGGCAACCGCAGTGAAGCCGAGCTGGACGAACAGCTGCTTCAGCGCCTCGACCCCGGCCGGGGTCGGCGCCGTGAATTCGACAAACTCGAAACCGTCGGTACCGATGGGATTGATCGCGTCAAACTCAGCAGGCTGCGACATGGCAGTCTTCCTTTATGCAGAAGGCGCTGACCGAAAATAAAACGGCGAACGATGGTCAGCCACCGTTCGCCGACGACGGGAACTCAACTCGCCAGCGTTTCCGGCTTGGGCGGGAATTTCGGTGCGTGCAGACCGAGGCGTTTGGCTTCTTCGACTTGCGCCATGATGTCACTATGCGCGACATCAAACAGCTGACGCAGATTTTCCAGCTCGAAATAAACCGGCTGCATGATGTCGATGCGATACGGTGTGCGCAGCACGTCAACGACATCAAACGGCCGCACCTCCGGCACATCGGAGTAAACGTATTTGGTTTCGCCAATGGACGAGATGATGCCGCCGCCGTAAATGCGCCGGCCTTGGGCGCTGCGCATCAGACCGAACTCGACAGTGAACCAGTAGAGCCGTGCCAGGAATACCCGGTCCTCTTTCGAGGCGGCGTAGCCGAGCTTGCCGTAGGTGTGGGTGAATTCAGCGAAATACGGATTGGTCAGCATCGCGCAGTGACCAAAAATTTCGTGGAAAATGTCCGGCTCTTGCAGGTAATCGAGCTCTTCGCGGGTGCGAATGAACGTTGCGCAGGGAAACTTCTTGTCCTGCAACAACGAAAAGAACGTTGTGAAGTTGATCAGCGCCGGCACCCACGCTACTTCCCAGCCGGTTTCCTTGCGCAGGATCTTCGACACTTCTTCCAGCTGCGGCACCCGATCAGTCGGCAGGTTCAGCAGATCGAGACCATGCATGTATTCGTCACAGGCTTTGCCGACGATTGCCTTGCGCTGGCGGGTGATCAGTTCGTTCCAAATTGCATTCTCGTCGTCGGTCCACTCGATGTTGCCGTGAACGTTCATCTCTTTGGCGAGATACTTGGTGCCTTTGGCCATGTTTGACTCCACCGCAGCAGAAGCGCGGCATACCGACTATGATGGGCACATTATCGACTTGCCGCCGGGTCAGCGTAAAGCGCCAGCACGGTACGATGAGTGGCGAAATCGCCGTTAATCATCGACAATATTGACCATGTTCATTCGTTTTTCCGTTTTGCACCCGAGACACGGGATCAGGAATTTGCCGTCGTGATCAGGAACCTGTCAGGTCTCGTATTTATCGCCTTGTTCGCTACCAGCAGCTGGGTAGCGGCAGAGGCCAGCAACACCGCCCACGCCGATCCGGCGTTGGCCGCGGCTTCGGTCGCACCGCCACTCGGCGATGACCGCCATGCCACCGCCCGTCAGCTGTTCCGGCAGCTGGAAAACCGCGTCGCCAGCAATCGGCTGTTGCTCAGCCAACACGCCGACAAATTGCGGGACTACCCACTCACCCCCTACCTCGAAGCCGAATGGCTGGAAGCCGCATTTCCGCAGGTCAACGAACGGGAATTGGGCGATTTCCTGCTACGTCACGACGGTGCCCCCTTCGCCGAAAAACTGCGGGAAAACTGGCTGCGCCGGTTGGTCAGCAAAGACGATGGCGCCGGCTTTTTGCTGTACTACCGGCCCAGCAAGAATCCGGAGCTGCGTTGCCACTATCTGCGCTATGCCCTGGCGGGCGGCACCAACCCAACTGCCTTGAACAGTTTTGTCGACCTCTGGCTGAGCGCCAAACCGCTGCCGCCAGCATGCGCCAGCGTCGAAAAGCGCTGGATTGCCGCCGGTGAGCGCACGCCGGAACGCATCTGGCAGCGTCTGGAACTGGCCATCGAAGCGGGCGAGAACGGCACCATCAAAACCTTGCAGGCGCTGCTGCCGGCGGCAGAACGACCGTTGGTCAATGTCTGGCAGCAACTGCACAAAAAGCCACAAGATGTCACCAAATCCTCGCTTTTTCGCCACCAATCACCGCAAATCTGGCGGATCAAGACACATACTCTGGAGCGCCTCGCCTGGCGTGATCGCGATGAGGCCCTGAACATTTGGCAGCAAGTCGCGACCGATCCGGCCTACCCGCAGGAGTGGCTCGAACAGGCCACCCGCAGTTATGCCCTTGCCTTGGCAGGTGCAGGCCATCCGGCAGCGACGGCCTTTCTGGCCAAGGTGCCGAGCCGGCTGGCCGATGAACGGATCGCCGGCGCCCGGGTGGTCGATGCGCTGCGCCGGCTCAACTGGGCCGATACCGATTACTGGCTCAATCAACTGCCGGCCTCGGAATACCAGAGCAACCGCTGGCGTTATTTCAGCGCCCGCAGTCTGGCTGCCCAGCAACGCACCGATGCCGCCAGCCTGATCTGGCAGTCGCTCGCCGGCAATTTGGATTACTACGGCTTTCTGTCACGCGGCCAGCTCGGCCAGCGCAACAAGCTGAGCCCGCCGCCGCTGACCGTATCGGCCGAACTGGTCGCCCGCATTCGCAACCTGCCCGCCATGCAGCGGGCACGCGAGTGGCTGGCGCTGGATCGGCAAGTCGATGCCCGGCGTGAGTGGTTTGCCCTCAGCCAAACCTTGTCGGCCGCCGAATTGCACGCCGCGGCCGTGGTCGCCAATGACTGGAACTGGCCGGATCGCGCCATCGCGGCGCTTGGCAAAGCGCCGGTCAACGGTGCCTGGGAGCTGCGTTTTCCGCTGACCCACGCCGACACGCTGACCCGGGAAGCGCACCACCACCAGCTGCACCCGACTTGGGCCATCGCCATCACCCGGCAAGAGAGCATTTTCATCAGCGATGCCAAGTCGCACGCCGGCGCGCTCGGCTTGATGCAACTGATGCCGGCGACCGCCCGGATGACGGCGCGCAAACACAAAATCCGCTACGACGGCAGCCATGATTTGCTGCGCCCGCAGCAAAATATCCGCATCGGCGTCGCCCACCTGGCCGATCTGATTGATCGCAACGACGGCAACTTCGTCTACGCCACCGCGGCGTACAATGCCGGTCAGAGCCGGGTCAATCGTTGGCGCGACCAATTCGGCGAGCTGCCGCTCGATATCTGGATTGAAACGATTCCGTTCCAGGAAACCCGCGATTACGTCAAAAACGTCATGGCCTACAGCCTGATTTACGCCGAGCGCCTCGGCCAGGATCCGGCGGTATTCGACCTGCTCGCCAGCAGTGCCCGGGCACCGCTGCCGGCACCGGCGCAAACGGGCCCGGCGACGCCCTGAAGCCACCATCATCGGCAAGGAGACTGGCCATGATCCGCAAGCTCGAACCGATCGTGGGTGAGTGGTATCGCGATTACGCCGAACAACGTCTGTTTGAAGTGGTGGCGCTCGATGAAGACGACGATCGCATCGACATCCAGTACGCCGATGGCGATGTGCTTGAGCTCGATCGCTCCGGCTGGAACGATTTGCGGCTGAGTTTTGCGCCGCCACCGGAAACCGATTACGACAGCCCTCGTGCCGACAACGGCCTCGACAGCGAATTGCCAGCCGATGACTGGCATGACGACCACGGCGGTCTCGAACTCGACGACTATTGAGTCCAGCGGTACCGAGTCCCGCCGTGGCAGCCACCACGAGCGCGTGTTAACGTGCGCCGCTGCTGAAACTCCCCAGCCCAACTCCCTTGCT
>CAMLKQ010000279.1 GCA_946480585.1 uncultured Kangiella sp. | reverse complement strand
TGCCAGTTCTGTCCCAAGCTCAACGCCTGTGACGAAACGGCGATGATTTGGTACCCGGAACAGGCCGCCTGAGCGTCGATTGGTCAAAGCGTGGACAGGTCGACGCGGATTTACAGAAATCTTGCGTCGACCTCTTGCGACGGCAAAAAGCCGATGGCAATATACGCGCCCTCAACGACAGGCGCATAGCTCAGCTGGTTAGAGCACCACCTTGACATGGTGGGGGTCGTTGGTTCGAGTCCAATTGCGCCTACCAATCCTGCAAAAAAGCCGCTTAACAGCGGCTTTTTTGTTTTCTGCGCTGGCTTATCCGTTGTGCGCTGTCGTCATGACGACGGCAATTGCCGCCACCGGTTGCCGTCGGCCCAGGCACAGCGAGCGGCGGCGCCGGCCGGACAGTCCTGCAGTACCCAGCCGTAATGCCATTCCAGCGGATCGAACCGGCCGCGGCGGACACCGTGCCGCGTTGCGATTTCGACGGTGCGTCCTTCGGGCGGTTGGCGTTCAATCAGGCTGTGCCAATTGTGGGTCATGCTTGCGACTTCCAGGTGGTGGCTGCTGGGTGCGGGTGTGGCGCCAGTGTAGGTAGGGCCCGGCCGTGGGGCTGTCGGGAGAGCTTGATTGTACGAACGTAAGGGGTAAGGTGGCGGCTGAGGCCTATTCTTGTCGCCCGTTCTGGTGAATTTTTATGCAACCACTTCCCGCCCAACCGGCGCTCCGCTTGCGGGCGCTGCTCGAACAATCCGGTTTGCTCCGGATGCCATGCTGTTTTGATGGTCTGTCGGCAAAGCTGGTCGAACAGGCCGGTTTTCCGTTGAGTTTCATGAGCGGTTTTTCGGTCTCGGCATCGCGGCTGGCGTTGCCGGATACCGGACTGATTTCCTATGGCGAGATGGTCGAACAGGGGCGGCAGATCTGTCAGGCCGTCAGCATTCCGGTGATCGGCGATGGCGACACCGGTTACGGCAACGTCGCCAACGTGCAGCGCACACTGTTTGGTTATGCCGCTGCCGGTTTCGCCGGCATCATGGTCGAAGATCAGCTGGCACCGAAACGATGTGGTCACACCCGCGGCAAAGAAGTGATTGAACGCGACGCCGCCATCGAGCGCATGGCCGCCGCGATCGATGCCCGCGAACAATTGCGTCGAGCCGGTCATGACTTGGTGATCATCGCCCGCACTGATGCGCGCGCAACGCGTGGGCTCGATGAAGCCATCATTCGCGCACAACAGTTTGCCGAGCTCGGCGCCGACATCCTGTTTGTCGAAGCGCCGTGCAGCGCGGCCGAAATGCTGCGGGTAGTCGCTGAAGTGCCGGGTCACAAGATGGCGAATTTGGTCGAGCAGGGCGATACGCCACTGCTGACGCCGACCGAATTGCAGGCGATGGGCTTCAAGCTGGCGGCTTATCCGCTGACTCTGCTGTCTGCCGCAGTCGTTGCGATGCGGCAGGCACTGGCGCAGCTGCATACCGATCAGCATCCAACTCAGTTGCTGCCATTTTCCGAGCTGCAGGCGCTGATTGGCTTTCCTGACTACGACGCCACTTTGCAGCGGCTTCAGCGCCAATAGCGCAGCAACGCCAACGCAAGCGCAAACAGTACACCGATGCTGAGCGTCAGGCGCAAACGGAAGTACGGCCGACTGACCAAACCATGACGCAGCAATCGTGGTTCGGTGGCGAGCAAGCCAGCGAAAACCAACAGCAGACCCGATAGTGCGAGCACATCGGGCAGCAGCAGCAGTGGCCAGCTGAACAGCATGAAGCTGACCGCAAACAACAGTTCCATTCTCGGCAAGGGACGCGCCGACACGGCGATGCCCCAGTGACTGCCCGCCATGAAACTTGCAATCAACGCCGCATACGGTACCAGCAAGGCTTGCAATAACGGCGCGAACGGTACGCTCGGCCACCAGCCTGCCAGTGCGCCAGCAAAAAAGGGCAGCAAGCCGGCATAGGCCAGTCCTTGCAAAGTCAGTGGCAACGATGCTGAAGCGGTGTCGATTTTTGTATTCGCGTCAGCGCGGTGTTGTTCGTCGTTTTCGGATGTTAATCCCGCAGGCGTAGCGAGCTCGCTGGCCAGTCGTGCGCGCAGTTCCGGCTCGCCACCGACAAATTTGCCATCGAGAAAAATCATTGGCAAATGCGGCCAGCGCAGTTGCTCCTGCACGGCATGAAAGGCAGCGCGATTCGCGGCCGAGTCTATGGTCAGTGGCAAGCGATGGAAATCGATACCAGCGGCGGCCAGCGTTTGCTGCAAGGCTCGGCAATCGGTCAATCGTGATGCCAGGATGGTGACGCGGGCGGCGCCGATGGCCTGCTGCAACCAGTCGGGATAGTCAGGGTGTGTGTCGCGGTGCATGATGAGCCAGAACGATCGTTTCGATGCTGCTGATACGCGCTGTCATAGACTCCGGATTGATGCTGGACAAAGCCTGGCGCGCTGACCAATATGGCGGCAGAACCGGAGGCTGCAAAGGAGTGGCAAGCGTGTCAGAACAGCGCCTTGCTTTGGTCGGAACCGAACTGGAAGCCCGCTTGCTGGCCGACTGCAAACCATTGGTCGGCAAAGTGCTGTGTTATCACAGCTGGGCGGACTGTCTGGCGGCGTTACCGGACGCGGTGCCGGATGTGGTCGTTGGCATCTTGCCACCGGAGTTGGCCGTGGATCGGCTGCTGATTCAGCGCATGCAGCAGCAGCGGCAACTGGCGGTGATTGTGCTGGCGGCGGACGAACAGCTCGCGCGGGCGCTGCATCTTTTTCAGCAGGGCGCATTCGAGTACCTGCCCAGCGATTGCGACAACGCCAGTTTGCTGACGGTGGTGCAACAAGCACTGCGCCGGTATCGTGCCAATGTAGCAGCGCCATCGTTGATGCCGGAGCGCGCGGGAGCCTTGATCGGCGAATCGGCCGCCGTTCACGAATTGCAGCGTTCGTTGCAGCAACTCAGCAAGGTCCGGGTGCCGGTGTTGATCCGGGGCGAGCCGGGCAGTGGCAAGCGCTTGTTCGCTCAGCTGCTGCACGACAACAGCCAATTTTCCGGTCCGTTGGTGATGGTCAATGTCTCGGCGATGGACCGCAACGCGATCGATGTCGAATTGTTTGGTCTGGAGCGGGCCGTTGCCGGTGACAGTCAGGTGGTTCATGCCGGCAAAGTCGAGCAGGCCAACGGCGGCACGCTGTTTCTCGATGAAATTGCTGATCTGCCGCTTGATGGCCAAATCCGGCTGGCGCAATTGCTCGCCGACGGTCACTATCATCGCGTTGGTGGTTATGGTGTTTGCACGGCATCGGTGCGGGTGGTTGCGGCGACGCGACACTCGCTGGAAGCGCTGGTGCGCAACGGCCAGTTCCAGCCCGATCTCTATCACCGCCTGACCGTGGTGCAGGTGCAATTGCCGCGGCTGCAAGATCGGCGCGAGGACATTCCGGTTTTGGCACGGCATTTTCTAGCTGAAGCTGCTGCCGAACTCGGCGCCGAACCGAAGCAATTGTCGCCGGCGGTTCTGCCGGTGCTGCAACAGTACGAATGGCCGGGCAATGTTCGGCAACTGGAAAACGTGTGCCGACGCTTGGCCGTGATGCTGCCGGAGTCGGTGATCGAGCCTGCGCATCTGCCGCTGGAGTTGCAACCGGAACTGCAGATCGCCAATGAAGCGCGCAGCTGGGAGACGGCGTTACGTTCTTGGGCGGAGCGCGCCTTGGCAAGCGGTCATCGCAATCTGCTCGATGTTGCCCAGCCGGCGCTTGAGCGCATT
>CAMLKQ010000278.1 GCA_946480585.1 uncultured Kangiella sp. | reverse complement strand
CTCGAGCTCGAATTCATCAAGCTCATCATGAGCAAAACCGGCCAGGAAACCGTGGTCAAAGACGGCTACATCCCGCTGCCGGCCAAAGTCGCCGAGAAGCAGTTGGCGCTGCTGAAGTAAGCGCTGCGTGAATCACAAAAAAGCCCGGCATCGCCGGGCTTTTTGTTGGCCGTGTTCCTGATGCGCTGTCGCGGGAGTGCGGCGCGCGTCAGTCCGATTCGACAAACGTTTTCAGTTTGTTCAATGCCACATCCCACTGCTGGCCGATGATTTCCAACGTTCTTTTGGCCGCTTCAATCTGAACCGGGTCGAGTTGCCAAAGCCGCTCGCGGCCCACTTTTACATCGCGGACAATGCCTGCTTGCGCGAGCACGTGCAGGTGCTTGGTGACCGCTTGTCGACTGATGTCGGTGTTGTCGGTCAGCTGCGCGATGGAGAACGCGCCGCCAGCGCAGAGCAGCGCCACCAGTTTGAGCCGCGTCGGATCGCCGAGCGCGGCAAAAATGCTGGCGAGCGTGTCGCTGGCGCGCACGAGTGCTGGCAGTTCGGCGCCCGGTTCGTTTCCTGCGGTGTCGTGCGGGTTGTCGTTATTGGCTGGCATAGCGGGCGATGTTGTTCAGTTGATGTACCCAACCCTGGTTGTTCATTCGGAACGCTTCGAGTCGGCGGTGTGGCGGTACATGGTCAAAGCCGGATTCGATGACGGTGAGCAGCGTGCTGTGGTCGGCGGCGTCGGTCAATGTGAACGTCACCAGTGTCGGTGTTTCTTTCTCGTAATCTTCGGCCGGGTCGACCGCATACGGGTGCCAGCGGTAAGCAAACAGCGTTTGCGGTTGCAGGCGTTCAGTCACCACATCGAACCAGGCGTGTTCATGGCCGCAAATGGTGATCTGGCCGCGGGTGCGCTGGCCGACCGCAAAGGTCTGGCCTTCGAGTTTCGCACCAAACCAGCGGCCGAACTGTTCGGCATCCGTCAGGGCCTGCCAGACCCGTGCGCGCGGCGCGTTGATCAAAATCTTGCGTTCAATCTGGTTGCTGTCGAGGACGGCGCTCATGGTGGTGCTCCTGTTCATTCCCTTGAAAATGACGAGAGGTTACGCCGTGACGGCGGCGGGCGTTTGATACGGCGTTCCGCGGCCGGTCGCGACATATTGCTGCAAGCTGGCCAGAAAATGCTGCCAGCCTTCGCTGCACAGGCCATAGCACTCAAACGCGGGCACCAGGCCGATGTGCTCGAAGTCCAGTCGGGTGTGGCCATTCGGTTGCGGGTGCAGCCGGAACACCATTTCCGTGCCCACCCATTCATCGGGGCGGCGGAATTCGGCAAAGGCCAGATGCGCCGCCGTGCACAGCCAACGCAGTTCACGGCCCGGCTGTTGATGAGTAATGCGCAAGGTTTTGGCATGCGGCCCGAAGCGCAGCCGCAAATGGCCGCCGACGTGGCTTTCCACCTCGCAATCGTCCGTCCACCAACCGCGCAGGCCGCGGGCCTCGGTCAGTGCGGCGTAAACCGTTTCAGCGGGGGCTGCCAGCACAAGGCTTTGGCGATAGTGCTCCATGACGTGGCTCCTTAAAGGCAACTGTTTGGTTGCGTATGGTCACCATAGTCCTCTGCTTCGCCATTTGCAACCTTTTGGTTGCTTTTTGTTTGGTCGCCCGAAACTGCCTGCCCTTGCGAGGCTCACGCCCGGAGCTAGCCCGCCGCGCCGGCGCCCGGCCCCGGCGAGCCGGCCGCAAATACTCCTTGCCGGGGAGTTGCGCTACCATCCGGCGCACCTGCCATTGCCCGGCCGAACCATGCGCCAGCGCATTCACATCGCCAAGGCTTCCGACGGCACGCCGCTCGCGTGGGCGCGCTGTGGCAGCGGGCCCACGCTGGTCAAAGCCTCGAACTGGCTCACCCATCTGCGCTACGACCTCGACAGCCCGGCCTGGCGGCATTGGGTGCGGTTCTTTGCCGACCATTTCGATTTTGTCCGCTTTGACGAACGCGGCTGCGGCCTGTCCGGCTCGCAGGCTGAAGACGTGTCCGAACGGCATTGGCTCGGCGATCTGGAGGCGGTGGTCGACGCGGCCAACATCACCCGGCCGATGATTCTGCTCGGCATCTCGCAAGGCGCAGTCGCCGCCATCCGTTACGCCATTGCCCATCCGGAGCGGGTGGACAAGCTGATTCTGTATGGCGGTTATGCCCGCGGCGCGCTGCTGCGCGGTGAGCGTCACGCCGAACATTTTCGGGCCTTGCTGGAAATGGTGCGGCTCGGTTGGGGTGATCAAAACCCGTTGTTTCGCCAGGTGTTCACGGCGCGCTTTGTGCCCGAGGGCAGTCACGAACAGCGGGATTGGTACAACGAGCTTTGCCGCATCAGCGTCACCCCGACCATGGCTTGGCGGCTGCTGGAAACGCGCGCGCACACCAACATCACCGAGCTGTTGCCACAGGTGCGCGTGCCCACCTTGGTGTTGCACGCCAGCCACGACGAAGTGGTGCCGTTCGCCGAAGGCCAGTTGCTGGCCTCCGGCATTCCCGGCGCGGAATTTGTCGAGCTCGATTCGCGCAATCATGTGCTGCTCGCGCACGAGCCGGCCTGGCAGGTGTTCCAACGCGCCGTGCGCGAATTCACCGGCGTTGCACGCGACACGCCGCGACCGACCGACGAGGCACCACTGACCCGGCGCGAGCGACACATTCTCGATCTGCTGCGGGCAGGTCTTGGCAACGCCGAGATCGGCGCACAGCTCTTCATCAGCGAAAAGACCGTGCGCAATCACCTGTCCAGCGTCTACCGCAAACTCGGTGTCGCCAATCGCGCGCAGGCCATCGTCAAGGCCGGCGTGGTGACGCCCGCCGAAACCCACTGAAGCGGGACAACGCGCCACCAGATCGGGACATTTGTCCCGGCCGGTGCCGAGCCCAGCCGCTGAATTGAGTCTTCCGGCTCATGGGCCGGCACCGCCGCTTTCGCCAAGCTGATCGCTCCTTCTCAGTGGAGACCGACTCATGCGTCGCCTTGGCATTCTTCTGTTCGGCGTCGTCACCTACGCCGTATTCTTCGCGACCTTTCTGTACCTGATCGCATTCGTTGGCAACCTGCAGGCAACACCGCTCGCTGACATCGCGCCCGTACTCGCGGATCTGGTGCCGCACTCCATCGATGCCGGTGGCGCCACTACGCCGGTCGCACTCGCCGTCGTCATCAATCTGTTGCTCATCGTCCTGTTCGGCGCGCAGCACAGCGTCATGGCCCGCACCGGTTTCAAACGCTGGCTCAAGCGCCAGTTGCCGGCAGCGGCCGAGCGCAGCGTTTATGTGCTGTTCGCCAGCGTCATGCTGATGCTGCTGTTCTGGCAGTGGCGCCCGATCCCAAATTTGGTTTGGTCGGCAGAAAGCGCGGCAGGGCAGGCGGTTGGTTGGGCGGTGTTCGCCGGCGGTTTCGGTCTGGTGCTGGTCGCCACCTTCCTCATCGATCACTTTGATCTGTTCGGACTCAAGCAAGTCTGGCGTCAGTTCGTCGGCCGCGATGAAGCCAAGCCGCGTTTCGTCACGCCGCTGATCTACCGCGTGGTACGCCACCCGCTGTACTTGGGCTTCATTCTCGCGTTCTGGGGTGGGCCGGCGATGAGCGCCGGGCATGCGCTGTTCGCCGCCGCCATGACGGCGTACATCCTCATCGCCATTCAATTTGAAGAACGCGATTTGGTGCGTCAGCTCGGTGATCGTTACGCCGCGTACCGCCGCGAAGTGCCCATGCTGGTGCCGCT
>CAMLKQ010000277.1 GCA_946480585.1 uncultured Kangiella sp. | reverse complement strand
GTCGCCAGCTGGGTCTTGTCGCCGAGTTCGGCAAAGAAAATCATGCTGAACGCCGCCATCACGGCGCCCTTCTGGCCGTTGGTCGCGGTATCGTCCTCATCGGCCTCGGCCTGCAAGGACTGCCAGGCAAACCAGAAAAACAGCGCGGCGACGATGGCCGAGAGCAGGTACGCCGGCACCAGCTGGGTCAGCAACTTGCCGACAGTCACCGCCAGCACACTCAGAACCGCAAAGGCCAGCGAGACGCCGATCAAAACCTTCCGGGCCGGGTAGCGGGTGGCCAGGGTCATGCAGGCGATCTGGGTCTTGTCGCCCAGTTCGGCCACGAAAACCAGGGCAAAGGCACTGAAAAGGGCAGAAAGGAAGTCCATGGAGCGGTTTTTCTTTTCTTGAACAGATAGTGACCAGCGGCCGGGCACGCTAGAATACAGCCCCTTTTTTTCCGGTCCAGTGCCTGGATGGCAATCCCGCCACCCGGGCCAGCCCTGTTTTGAGTCCTTACCGTGCTTGAGAAGCTTCGCAACATCGCCATCATCGCCCACGTCGATCATGGCAAAACCACTTTGGTCGACAAACTGCTGCAACAGTCCGGCACGCTGGGCGACCGCGCTGCGCCGACCGAGCGCGTCATGGACTCGAACCCGCTGGAAAAAGAACGCGGCATCACCATTCTGGCCAAGAACACCGCGATTCGCTGGAACGATTACCGCATCAACATCGTCGACACCCCCGGGCACGCTGACTTCGGTGGCGAAGTCGAACGGATTCTGTCGATGGTTGACTCGGTACTGCTGGTTGTTGACGCCGTGGACGGCCCAATGCCGCAAACCCGTTTCGTCACCCAGAAAGCGTTCAAGCACGGCTTGAAGCCGATTGTTGTGGTGAACAAAGTTGACCGTCCGGGTGCGCGTCCGCACTGGGTCATTGATCAGGTGTTCGATCTGTTCGACCGCCTCGGCGCCAACGATGAACAGCTCGATTTCCCGGTCGTGTACTGCTCGGCCCTCGGCGGTTACGCCGGCCTTGAAGCGGAAGTGCGCGAAGGCGACATGACACCGCTGTACGAAGCGATTGTCCGTCACGTGGCACCGCCGAAAGTGAACATCGACGGCCCACTGCAGATGCAAGTGTCGCAGCTGGATTACTCGTCCTATGTCGGCGCGATCGCCATCGGTCGTATCACCCGCGGTACGGTCAAGCGCAACCAGCAAGTCACTGTGGTCAGCCGCGAAGGCAAAACCTACAACGCCAAGATCGGTCAGGTGCTCGGCTACATGGGCCTTGAGCGCACCGAAGTCGAAGAAGCAACCGCAGGAGACATCGTTGCGATCACCGGCATCGAAACCCCGCAAATTTCCGACACCATCTGCGCGCAAGACACCGTTGAAGCCTTGCCGCCGCTCGCCGTTGACGAGCCGACCGTGACCATGACCTTCCAGGTCAACAACTCGCCGTTCGCCGGTCGCGATGGCAAGTTCGTCACTTCGCGTCAGATCGGTGATCGCCTGCAGCGCGAACTGGTGCACAACGTCGCACTGCGCGTTGAAGAAACCGATGACCCGGACAAGTTCCGCGTCTCGGGCCGTGGCGAACTGCACCTCGGCATTTTGATCGAAACCATGCGCCGCGAAGGTTATGAGCTCGGCGTTTCACGTCCGGAAGTGATTTTCAAAATGGTCGATGGCGTCCGCCACGAGCCTTATGAAACGCTGACCGTCGACGTTGAAGAAGATCATCAGGGCACCGTCATGGAGAAGCTCGGTGAGCGCTCCGGCATGATGGAAAACATGGTGCCGGATGGCAAAGGTCGTGTCCGTCTCGATTACGTGATTCCGGCGCGTGGCCTGATCGGTTTCCAGACCGAGTTCATGACCGCCACCCGCGGTACCGGCCTGATTTACCATTCGTTCAGCCATTACGGCCCGGCCGCCGCCGGTGCGATCGCCGCGCGCGTCAACGGCGTGATGATCTCGAATGAAATGGGCAAGGCCGTGGCCTATGCGCTGTTCAACCTGCAGGAACGCGGCCGCTTGTTTGTCGAGCACGGCACCGAAGTGTATGAAGGCATGATCATCGGCATTCACTCGCGTGATTCCGATCTGGTCGTCAACTGCCTGAAAGGCAAGCAGCTGACCAACATCCGTTCGGCCGGCGCCGATGAAAAACTGATCCTGACCCCGCCGATCAAGTATTCGCTGGAGCAGGCGCTGGAATTCATCCAGGACGACGAGCTGGTTGAAGTGACGCCGAAAGCGATCCGCATCCGCAAAAAGCTGTTGCAAGAGCACGAGCGCAAGCGCGCTGATCGCGCCGCGAAAGACTAAGCGGCAGCATACTCCGGCAAACGGAGCACAGCCGCAGCAAAAAAAAGGGCGACAGCAATGTCGCCCTTTTTTTTGTGCCGTCATGCCGGGTTCGTCTGGCGACAGGGAGGTCATGTGCTGCCAAAGCCAACATGGCCGGCATGTTTGCCATCACCCGGCAAGCGGCTCACAATGCCAACACGGAACCGCGTACCGGATCGGCGGTCGGAGCACGCTCGGCTTGTCCAGCTGACCACGCCAATCGCCCCAAACAAGGAGCTTTCTCATGCCTCTGTTGCGTCTTGCCTTGCTCGCCATGCTGACCGCCATGGTAGCTACGTCCAGCACCGCCGCCGAATTGCCGCGCTCGACCGCCCCGGCCAACGCCAAGCTGTACTTCATCAGCCCGAAAGATGGCGAGCGCATCAAAGGCCCGGTCACGGTTCGCTTTGGCCTCAGCAACATGGGCGTGGCACCGGCCGGCATGGACAAGGAAAACACCGGTCATCATCACCTGTTGATCGATCTGGCGACGCTGCCGGCCCTCGGCCAGCCGCTGCCGGCCACCGATCAGATCAAGCACTTCGGCGGCGGCCAGACCGAAACCGTCTTGCAACTGGCGCCCGGCACGCACACGCTGCAACTCTTGCTTGGTGACAAGCTGCATATTCCGCATCAGCCAGCCGTGCTGTCGGACAAAATCACCATTACCGTCGAGTGACCCGGATGACTGCTTACACCCGTTCCCACGCCCGCGCGCTCGGCGCCATGCTGCTGCTGTCATTGCTGGCGGCTTGCACTGCCAAGGAAGCCATCAAGACCCCGGTCAACATCATCGGCATGCTGTTCGGCGCGGTACCGCCGCCGGAACAGACCACTGTGCTGCAGGAGCTGACCCGCGAGTACGACATCTGCGTCGGTGACGGCGGCGGCCCGGAATGCGCCCAGATCGCCTATGCCAATGTCCGCAAAGCCAAAGGGCTGGACGAAAAGCCGCTGCCGGAAGGCATCGTGATCATCCGCAAGGATGGCGAAACCGTGGTCGAGCAACAACCCACGCCCTGAGCCGGCCTCAGCGCCAAAAAGACCTTAGCTTGAGCAGGGTCAATTTCGGCCACCTCGACTACTTTGATACTGGCAACACCATCTCGATGAGGGTGTTGCCATGTCGGTACTGTGGAAAGAATTGCTGGCGACCGATGTCGGTCTGTTCAGTCTGATTGGCCTGCTGATCCTGTTCATCATCCCGGTCGTGCTCGGCGTGTTCATCTGGCGCCGACTGAAAGCACAGGACAAATCGCAAGGCTAAGCTTGTCGGCTCTGGTGCCGGCAAATGACTGTGCGACAATGCCGGCACACGACGCAGCGCACGGAGAGCGGGTCTGTCCGGCGCCGTGCTGGCCCGGAGCCTGATCATGCTGGAGCTGTTCCCCGATATCCGCCCGTATGACGAACGCCGACTCGACGTTGGCGA
>CAMLKQ010000276.1 GCA_946480585.1 uncultured Kangiella sp. | reverse complement strand
GGCAAAAAGGCGTAGCTGACCGCGCCCGGCAAGGCCAATGCCCGCTCACCGAGCGCGCGGTTGTCACCGACATCGTCGATCAGAATCGCAATGCGAACGCTGGCCGCACCACGAACGACGGCCGTCTCCGGCTGGGTGCGATCAACCAGACCGTCCGCTCGTGCACTGCCGCTCACCAGCATGACAAGCATCAGTGCGGCGCGCACCACATGCCCGATGTGCCGATCACTGCGCCCGCCTGCGGCGATCATTTTTGCAGCACCGCCAGACCACGCAGCAGGTGAATGGCGGTCGCGAGCTGGATGTCGTCGGCGATATCGCGGCCGTTCACTTTGCTGGCCAGCGCTTTATCGCTGGCCGCTTGTGTCGTCCGGCCGAGTGCGTGCGGCAAATCCGCTTCACGCACACTGGCACGTGGCGCATCCGCGACAAATTTGCCGGCACCGACCGGCACATCCGGCTCAATGCCAGCCGCCTGGATCGAGCGACCCGATGGCGTGTAATAACGCGCTGTGGTCAGTTTGATCGCCGCTTCGCCACTGAGCTTGTGCACAGTTTGCACCGAGCCTTTGCCGAAACTGCGGCTGCCGACCAGAATGGCGCGCTGATGGTCCTGCAGCGCACCGGCAACGATCTCCGCTGCCGAAGCCGAGCCCTGATTGATCAGCACGACAATCGGCGCACCGTGCAGCCGATCATCGGCACGTGCTTTCAATTCGGTGTCGCTGCCCGGTGACCGGCCTTTGGTCGACACGATCACGCCTTCGGTGAGGAAAGCATCGGCAACCGCCGCTGCCGCCGCCACCACCCCACCGGGATTGTTACGCATGTCGAGAATGAGCCCGCGCAGGGCTCCGCCATTGGCCGTTTTCAGCTTGTCGAGCGTGGCGAGCACTTCGTTGCCGGTGTCCTGCTGGAATTGCGCAATGCGGATATAAGCAATACCGCTGTCGAGCAATTCATGACGGACGCTGGCGGTTTGGATCGTGTCGCGGACCAGTTCGATGTCCAGCGGCTTGCCTTCGCCTTCGCGGCCGAGTTGCACGCTGACCTTGCTGCCCGGTGCGCCGCGCAGACGGGTGACCACGTCTTCAAATTTCAGGCCACGGGTGAGTTCATTGTTGATGCGCAACAAGAGATCACCGGTGCGGATCCCGGCCCGCTGCGCCGGCGAGTCGTCCATTGCCGTCACGACCCGGAAGCTGCCGTTTTCCGGCGACACTTCCAGGCCAACGCCGCCGTATTCGCCGCGGGTGCTTTCGGTCAACCGGGTCAGATCCTTGCCGTTCAGAAAACTGGAATGTGGATCCAGCGTTGCCAGCATGCCGGCGATGGCGCCTTCGAGCAGCTGTTTGTCATCAACCGGTTCGACATAGCTGGCCTTTATCCGCGCCAGCGCATCGGTCAGCGCCTGCAACTCGGTAAGCGGCAAGCGATTTTCAACTGGCGCTACTTCGGCACTGACATGGGCGACTGTCATGGTCGCGGCCCACACGCCGAACAACAAGCCACACCGCCGCGACGCGGTGGCAAAACGGGACAGACGCATACAACCTCCTGTCAGTGCTGGCGCGAACGGCCGCACCACACCACACATTCCTTGATAGCTGATCAGCTTAGGCCAAATCCCTGCCGTTGGCGCGGTGATATCACCAGCGACGACCCGATCAACCGCGCTTGCACCACTGGCGGGGATCGATGGCTCGGCCCTTGTGCCGGATCTCGAAATACAGCGCGTTGCCTTGTTGGCCGCCGCTGTTGCCCACTGTTGCCACGGGTTCACCGGCTTCGACCCAATCACCGACCTGCTTCAGCAGCGATTGGTTGTAGCCGTACAGGCTCATGTAGCCATCACCGTGATCGACGATCGTCATCAGGCCAAAGCCCCGCAGCCAATCGGCGAACACCACCCGACCGTGGAAAATCGCGCTGACTTCCCGCCCTTCCGGCGCGCGGATCAGCACGCCGTTCCAGCGCAGCCGACCGTCATGGCGGCTGTCGCCGAATTGCTGCAGAAAATCGCCACGCGCCGGCCAACCGAGTTTGCCTTTGAGCTGGGCAAAATTGGCGCCCTTCGGCAGTTTGACCGGAACGTCCTTGACCACAGTTTCGATGCGAGTCAGCAGCTGGCTCAGTTCTTTTTCGTCATTGAGCAGGCCGGCGATTTTCTTTTCATCACTGACGATTTCTGCCGCGACTTGTTTCAGGCTGCGTTCACGCTGCCGCTGCAAGCCGGCGAGCCGTTTCCGTTCGGCTTCCTGGTTTTTTTCCAGCGTGCGCAGCGCAGCGATCTCACCGGTGATCTTTTCTTCGACGCTGACCAGCCTGCCCATTGCCCAGGCAAGCGTTTTCAGTTGCTCGGCGCGCGCTTCGCTGAGGTAGCGGTAATAGGTCATGACCCGGCCGAACCGGGCCGGATCTTGCTGATTGAGCAGCAGCTTCAGGTATTCCTGATCACCGGACATAAACGCGGCACGCAACTGCTGCTTCAGCGCTTGCGCCGATTTGTCGCGTTGCTGCCGGTAATTGGTGCGTTCCTGATTGAGGCTGTTCAGCCGCTGACGTGCTGCCGCCAGTTCCTGACGCGTGCCTTTCAGCGCCCGGTTGGTCATGCCCATGCGGGTTTCGATGTCGGCCAGTTCGGCGCGCGCCGCACTCTCGGCGCGGCGGCGCTGCTCTTGTTGCGACCGTAGCGATTCAATGCGACTGCGCAGCTCTTTCAGCTGCGCTTCGGTCGCTGATTTGTCGGCCGCTTGCACCGCAACACTGGCCGCGGTGGCAAACAGCATCGCAGCGAGCAGAGCGGTCAGTAGCGACCGACCGCTCCACTGCCAGCGTGACAGCAAGACGCGCACGCCTTAACGCAACCGGAACAGTGGCCGGCCGGTCATCTCGGCCGGTGCCGGCAAGCCCATCAAATGCAGCAGGGTCGGCGCTACGTCGGACAGCACGCCGTCGGTAACAATCGGATCAGCGGGACGGCCGACATAAATCAGCGGCACCGGATCCGTGGTGTGCTGGGTGTGTGGCTGGTTGACATCGTGATCGTGCATCTGTTCGGCGTTGCCATGATCAGCAGTGATCAAGGCTTCGCCGCCGACTTTTTTCAGCGCGGCGATAACCCGGCCAAGGCATCCGTCAAGCGCTTCGATCGCGCGTTTGGCGGCGTCGAAATTACCGGTGTGACCGACCATGTCGGCGTTGGCGTAGTTGCAGATGATGACGTCGTAGCGCTGCTGCTCGATCGCCTCGACCATTTTGTCGGTGACTTCGTCGGCGCTCATTTCCGGCTGCAAATCGTAGGTAGCCACCTGTGGCGATTGCACCATGATGCGCTCTTCGCCGGCAAAGGTCTGTTCAACACCGCCGTTGAAGAAGAAAGTCACGTGCGCGTACTTTTCAGTTTCGGCAATGCGCAGCTGAGTCAGCTGATGATCCTGCAACCACTGACCGAGCGTGTTACTGAGCGAATCCGGCGTGTAAGCCACTGGCGCCGGAATGTCAGCGGCATACTGGGTCAGCTGAACGAAATGCAATGTCGGCGTCACGGCGCGGGCAAAGCCGCTGAATGCCGGTTCGACGAAAGCGCGAGTGATTTGCCGGGCACGGTCGGCGCGGAAATTGAGGAACAGCAGCGCATCACCATCCTGCATCGGCGCCGCGGCGCCAATGCGCGAGGCTTTGACGAACTCGTCGGTTTCTTGTCGGCTGTAGGCAGCGTTCAGCGCATCGGCCGCGTTTTCGTATTGGTAGGCCGCGCTGCCGGTGGTCAGCAGATCGTA
>CAMLKQ010000275.1 GCA_946480585.1 uncultured Kangiella sp. | reverse complement strand
GATTTGACGGGCAGATTCAGTTTTTCTGAATGAGCAGCCGGACAAGGCGGCGTGAGACACGCCGCCGGGAATCGCTGCCATGAAAAACGGCGCGTTTGCACGCGCCGTTTTTGCACACCGCTGGCGGTTGGAAAGCTCCGACCGCCGACATCATCAGCCCTGATAGTCTTCCATCGGCGGGCAGACGCAGAACAGGTTGCGATCGCCGTAGACGTTGTCGATGCGGTTGACCGCCGGCCAGAACTTGTTGTGCTTCTGACCCGGCTGCGGGAACACCGCTTGTTCACGGCTGTACGGCCGGTTCCACTCGCCTTCGGTGATGTCGGCGAGCGTGTGCGGTGCGTTGACCAGCGGGTTGTTGTCGAGCGGCCAGACACCGTTCTGTACCTGATCGATTTCCTTGCGGATACGGATCATAGCGTCGATGAAGCGATCGAGTTCTTCTTTCGATTCCGACTCGGTCGGCTCGACCATCAGCGTACCGGCGACCGGGAAGCTCATGGTCGGCGCGTGGAAACCGTAATCCATCAGGCGCTTGGCAATGTCTTCTTCGCTGATGCCGCTGGCTTCTTTCAGCGGGCGAATGTCGAGAATGCACTCGTGCGCGACGCGGCCGTTACGGCCGGTGTACAGCACCGGATAGTGCTCACCCAAACGCTTGGCAATGTAGTTGCCATTCAGGATCGCGTACTCAGTGGCCTGCTTCAGACCCTGCGGGCCCATCATCGTGATGTAGGCCCACGAGATAGTCAGAATCGACGCACTGCCCCACGGCGCAGCGCTGACCGAACCGTTGCCCGGATTCGGACCTTCCAGATGCACAACGGCGTGGTTCGGCAGGAACGGCGCCAGGTGCGCGCGCACACCGATCGGGCCCATGCCGGGGCCACCACCGCCGTGTGGAATACAGAAGGTCTTGTGCAGGTTCATGTGCGAGACGTCGGCACCGATACGGGCCGGCGCGGTCAGGCCGACCTGCGCGTTCAGGTTGGCGCCGTCCATGTAGACCTGACCACCATACGAGTGGATCAGATCGCAAATTTGCTTGGCGCTTTCTTCGTACACGCCGTGGGTCGACGGGTAGGTCATCATCAGGCAGGCGAGGTTGTCAGCGTGCTCTTTCGCTTTCGCTTCCATGTCGGCCAGATCGATGTTGCCGTCCTTGTCGCAGGCAGTGACGACGACGCGGAAGTTCGCCATCTGCGCCGAGGCCGGGTTGGTGCCGTGCGCCGATTGCGGGATCAAGCAGACGTTGCGGTGACCTTCGCCGCGCGACTCGTGGTATTTGCGAATGGTCAGCAGGCCGGCGTATTCGCCTTGCGCGCCCGAGTTTGGCTGGATCGAGATCGCGTCGAAACCGGTGATCGCTTTCAGGTAGTTCTCGAGCTCGTGAATCATGTCGAGATAACCCTGCGCCTGCACCAACGGCACGAACGGATGCACGTTGCCGAATTCCGGCCAGGTCACCGGCATCATTTCGCTGGTGGCGTTCAGCTTCATCGTGCAGGAGCCGAGCGGGATCATGCCGTGGGTCAGCGAGAAGTCCTTGTTCTCCAGGTGCTTCAGGTAACGCAGCATGTCGGTTTCGCTGTGGTACTTGCTGAACACCGGATGGGTCAGGTAGGCGCTGGTGCGCTGCAGCTGTTCCGGAATGTCGTGCGAACCGGTTTGCGCGAACAATGCATCCAGTTGTGCAACATCGAGGCCCTGGGCCTGATCCTGCAGGAACACGTCCCACAGCGCGATGACGTCGTCACGGGTGGTTTTTTCGTCGAACGACACGCCAAGCTTGCTGTCGCCAACCAGACGCAGGTTCATCTTGTGCGCCAGTGCGCGCATGTAGACCTGCTCGCGCACCGAACCGACATCGACGGTGACGGTGTCAAAGAACGCCTTGGTTTCAACATTGGCGCCCTTGGCGCGCATGCCGGCCACAAAAATGCTCATCAGGCGGTGGGTGCGCTCGGCAATGTCTTTCAGCCCTTTCGGACCGTGGTACATCGCGTACAGCACCGCCATGTTCGACAGCAGCACCTGCGCGGTGCAGATGTTCGAGGTGGCCTTCTCGCGACGAATGTGTTGCTCGCGGGTTTGCATGGCCATGCGCAGCGCGCGGTTGCCGCGCTTGTCGATCGACACGCCAATGATGCGGCCCGGCAAGTTGCGCTTGTGCTCATCCTTGCCGGCCATGAACGCGGCGTGCGGGCCACCGAAACCGAACGGCACGCCAAAACGCTGGGCCGAACCGATAGCGATGTCGGCACCGAGTTCGCCCGGCGATTTCAGCAGGCACAGCGCCAGCAGATCGCTGGCGAGAATCACCACCGACTTGCGATCTTTCAGCGCCGCGATCAGGCTGGAGAAATCGTTGACCTGACCGCTCGAACCCGGGTACGACAGCAGCACACCGAAATAATCGTGCTTGAGCGCTTCGCTGGCGGCGCCGACCACGGTTTCGAAACCAAAGGCTTCGGCGCGGGTGCGTACGACATCGATGGTTTGCGGATGGGTGTCGCTGTCGATGAAGAATTGATTGCTCTTGCTCTTCGAGCTGCGCCGGGCCAGCGCCATCGCTTCAGCAGCGGCGGTGCCTTCGTCAAGCAGCGAGGCGTTGGCGATATCCAGACCGGTCAGATCAACAATCATCTGCTGGAAATTCAGCAGCGTTTCCAGACGGCCCTGGGCAATTTCCGGTTGGTATGGCGTGTAGGCGGTGTACCAACCCGGGTTTTCCAGCACGTTGCGCAGCACCACTGGCGGCGTCACGGTGTCGTAATAGCCCATGCCGATAAAGCTCTTGTAGAGCTTGTTCTTGCTGGCGATTTTTTTCAGGTACGCGAGGGCCTCGTGCTCGGCTTTCGCCGCTGGCAGCGCCAGTGGCGCGTTCAGGCGGATTGGCTCCGGCACGATTTGCTGCATCAGCTCGTCCAACGACTTCACGCCGAGCGTGCTGAGCATCTCGGCAGTCTGATCCGCATTCGGACCGATGTGACGGGCAACGAAACCGTCGTGTTTTTCAAGCTGGGACAGCGTGGCACTCATGATTCACCTGACTGTAAGTTGGCGGTGGTACCCGCCGATGCCAGAGCATCGACGCGCCTCACGATCCGTGTGGGGCAAAAAGAATGGCCCCCGGGGTAAGCGGGGGCTGGGTTCAGACGCGATCCGGCGCGAGCGCGCCAGCAATCGTGATCAATGCTCTTCCGATTCGACGTGCTCGGCGTAACCGTCGGCATCCATCAGCTCGTCGAGCTCGGCTTCGTCCGAGGCCTTGACCCGGAACAGCCAACCAGCACCGTACGGATCTTTGTTCACTTTTTCCGGCGCATCAGCCAGCTTTTCGTTGATGGCGATGACTTCACCCGAGATCGGGCTGTAAATGTCGGAGGCGGCCTTGACCGATTCGACCACGCCGCACTCGTCGCCGGCGGTGACGTCATCACCGACTTCCGGCAGCTCGACGTAAACCAGATCGCCCAGCAGTTCTTGCGCGTGCTCGGTGATGCCGACGGTGTACGTGCCGTCTTCTTCGCGACGGGCCCATTCGTGCGATTTGGCGTAGTGGAGCTCGTTCGGGTAATGCGCCATGGTCTGTATCCTCAGCGTGAAAAGTTGTCTTCGTGAAAAGTGGTCTTCGTGAAAAATGGCCTGAAAACCGTCATTCAAAAACCAGTCTTGCCAAAACAAAACTGAAAAACTCGGTCACCGTTTCCGGCGACCGAAAACCTGTCCTGAATTAAAGCACCGATTTGCCGTTGCGAACGAAGCCCACTTTCACAACTTTGGCC
>CAMLKQ010000274.1 GCA_946480585.1 uncultured Kangiella sp. | reverse complement strand
GCTTCCAGCTGCCCTTGCTCGTTGCCAAGCCAGCAGTTGTGGCCACCGGCAACTTTCTCGACCATGCGAGAGGCTTCCGGCTCCGTCAAATTGGCAATGGTGCGAGCGGCATCATAGGCAAGGTTCACGTCATCGCTGCGAACAAATCGCGGCTCCTGCATCGGGCCACTGTTGCCATGACAGGCGCCACAACGATCGGCGCCAACCAGGTTGTCCCAAACATTCTGTTTGAAACGCTGAACGTCATCGCTGGCCGGCGGCGGTCCGTTGTAGTTGCCGCCCGGGTTTGGTGGAGTTTCCGGGTTCTCTTCCGTACCGGCACCACCGCCGCTGCAAGCCGCGAGTATCGCCAGCGTTGCCGCTGCAAACGTGGTTTTCAGCCAAGGCATTTGCGACCGGATCATCTGCGTATTCATCATTCCGTCTCCGCTTCCGTCGCTCATTCGCCAGCACAATAGGCGGCGGTTTCAGCGAAGATCTGCTTCATCTGATAACCACCAGCTTTGAAACTGTCAGTAATGGAGGCCAATTCGCTGCGATCGGCAGAATCGACCGGATTGCGCAGGCAAATCGCCTTGAACACTTTCTTGACCTGGCATTGTGCGAACGCTTCGGAGTGGGCCAATTCCCGGCCCATGGTTTTGGCGCCGTTGCCACCGCTCGGCAGGCTTTCATCCCAGCCGAGCAATTTGTTCGGGCCGGCACGCCAGTAGTTGTCCCAACGATCGTCCGGGGTGACATAACCCGGCTTAAAGTTGTTCTCGTTGATGTGATACTTCTTCTTGACGCGGGTACCGGTGAACGGATCGGTCATGCCGACATCGTTGTAGACCAGCGAGCCATTGCTGCCTTCCGGGTCTGCTGCGGTGTCGTATTGGAAATCGTAATAGGCGAATGCCTGCGCCAACGGGTCCATGCCGTTGTGGCAACCGATACAAGTGTTGTTGAACAGGCGGCTGTCACCACCGGGGCTACGGGTGACATCCTGACGAATGCGGTCCGGCACGCGGGTGATGTCTTTCACCTGCTCCAAATCGTTGCACAGGTGATTCATCAAGGTGAACCGGAACATCGCCCGGTTGGTGCCGGCAATAAAGAACGATTTGGCAGCCGCGCGAGTGGTCATCAACCCGGCGGTTGCTTCGGCACGCAGACCGGTGACCGCCGATTGCTGACGACGCACCAACACGTCTTTCAGGTTGGCGTGATTCTGTTCCAGGTATTCGTAATGGGCATTGCTGCTGCTCGAATAGCCCGGCGCACTCGTGCCGTTCGCCACATAAATGATGTCGTCATACAACGCGGTGCGAAAATCGACATCATCGCGGACCATGCCGATCACCGTTGCGGTGTAGTCATTCAGCGGCGCAAACACATTAGCGTCGCGATTGGTCCACGGCGTCACGAAGTTCTTCAAGGTGACGTTGTAGAAAGACGGATGCTCCATGGCTTGCATGGCTGCCTCGACGCGCCCGTCACGACCACCGGCATCGGCGTCAATCAGCGCCTGCAGCTCATCAATGGTGGCTTCGTCGGCGGGCACCCCGGCGATACGGTCGAAAATCCTTTTGGCCTGTTCACGGCTACCGGCTTCCGCCAGCGGTGACAACACGACCAGCGCAGCCAGCGCGATGGTATGCCAGAGCAACCCCGGTCGGGATTGCCGGCTCGGCGCGACGACAGTCTTCATGGCGAGCATCCTGTTATAAGCTTATGGTCAGTACCGGACACGAAAGATGTCAAAAGGGCGGCCACAAATGACCGCCCTACGGTTTGAGCCGAGTCAAATTCTAAGCCTATACCGGCCCGGCTTTCGTGACTGCCTGCGCAGAAACACCTACCGTTGGTCGGGATAATTGTGAGCAATACGGCGTTGTCGTTTAGATCAATGCCTGCGGTATTTCAGGGAAGCCTTCTCCATGATCGTTCGAAACTGGTCAGCGCAGCTTGTGGTGCTCTGTCTGTCTGCCGCTGTTCTTGTTGGCTGTGGCGGTGGTGATGACAAGCAGACGCCGGACCCGGTGGTGCTGGATTTCAAGGTCGCCTACATCAAGCGCAGCCTGCCGCTGGATGACAACGAACAACTGATCCCAGGCGATATCCGTGAGCCATTCGAGTTTCGTCCAGGCGCCCGCCTGATCGTTCGTGACCGGGCCAGCCCGTCCGCGCTGGAAACCGATATCACCACGCCGGTCATCCCGCCTGCCGAAGAGGGCGAAGAGCCGGCGCTCTACGATGTCCGCGATTTGTCCGTCTCGTACGATGGCACCAAGCTGTTGTTTTCACTGCGTTTTCCCGAAATCGAAAACGCCGATGAAGACGAGCAGCCGACTTGGAACATCTGGGAGTACGACTCGGTAAGCGGCGTTTTGCGCCGGGTCATCGCCTCCGACATCACCGCAGAAGCCGGTCAGGACATCAGCCCACGCTATCTGCCGGACGGCCGGATCGTGTTTGCCTCGACCCGCCAACGCCAGGCGCGCGCCATCCTGTTGGATGAAGGCAAACCGCAATTTGCCCATCAGGAAGAAAGCGATCAGGTGGAAGCTGTCAGCCTGCACGTGATGAACGCCGACGGTTCCGACCTGCACCAAATCAGCTTCAACCAAAGCCATGACATGGACCCGTCGGTGCTGCCGGATGGCCGCATCGTGTTCAGCCGCTGGGACAACAGCGGTCAGGATCGTGGCATGCACCTGTACACCATGCGTCCGGACGGCGCCGACCTGAATGTGCTTTATGGTCGGCACAGCCACGCCACCGGTACCGAAAACGCCATCGTGCAATTCGTCAAACCGCAGCCGCTGCCGGATGGCCGGGTGCTGACAATTCTGCGGCCATTTGAAAGCGTGTACGAAGGTGGCGACCTGATTGCCATCAACACCACCGATTACATCGACAACAGCCAGCCGACCTTCGCAGCCAGCGGTCTGCTCGGCCCGGCCCAACAATCGGTTGCACCAGCTGGAGTGCGCACCGACGACGTACCGTCGCCCGCCGGCCGCTACCGCAATGCCTTCCCGCTGTTCGACGGCACCGGTCGTTACCTCGTCAGCTGGAGTCAGTGCCGGGTGTTGGAAGAGCCGGATACCCCGGACGAGCGCATTGTGCCGTGCACGCCGGAACGCCTCGCCGATCCGGCGGTTGTCGAAGCCGATCCGCTGTTCAGTCTGTATGTTTACGACCCGGGCAGCCAGACCCAAATCCCGATGTTTACGCCGGAAGAAGGCAGCTACTACACCGATCCGGTCGCCTTGGTCCCAAGTCCGGCGCCGGCTGTCATTGTCGATGGCGTGGCCGGTGTCGATCTCGACAGCAACCTGGTCGCCGCTGGCGTCGGTGTGCTCGACATCCGCAGCGTGTACGACATCGATGGCGTCGATATCGCGCCGGGCGGTATTGCCGCGGTACGGGATCCGGGCCAAACCATGGCCGCCGAGCGGCCGGCCCGCTACATCCGCATTGAGAAAGCCGTGTCGCAAGCCGATGACGACATCATCGACATCGACAACAGCGCGTTCGGTTTCACCACCTTCTTCGGCATGCGGGAAGTGCTTGGCTATGTCCCGGTCGAGCCGGACGGATCGGCCATGTTCAAGGTGCCGGCGAACGTCGCCTTCAGCTTTAGCATCCTCGACGGCAACGGTCGTCGCATCAGCCCGCGTCACAACAACTGGCTGCAACTCAAACCGGGCGAGGTGCGTCAGTGCAACGGCTGTCACACGGCCGACAGCGAATTGCCACATGGCCGCCGCGATGCCGAGGCGCCGTCCGCCAACCCAGGCGCACCA
>CAMLKQ010000273.1 GCA_946480585.1 uncultured Kangiella sp. | reverse complement strand
TGTACAACAGCGCGCAATCGGCGCGCTGTCTCGCCCCTGCCACCGCCATTTCCGGCACACCTGTACCGATGCCTGCTTGGCGCCAACAAATTTCCGCCCGTATCAAAACCGGTTTCGCCCTGCTGACGTCTGATGTACGGAATCCAATCTGGAGCCGTACAAATGACGTTGAACACCCCTCGTGCGTTGACCTTCGCCCTGCTCGCTGCGGTTAGCGGCCAAGCCACAGCCGCCAGTTACGACGGCCAGATCAATCGCTACACGCTGACCATCAGCGACGATGCCAAGACCGCCACCGTCAACGCTAACCTGTGGCTGACCGGTGATTACCTGTCGATGTTCTCGGTGCAAGCCTTGCCCAATCTGAAGAATGGCCAGGCCGACCTGCTTGAGAACCTGCAAGTGGTCGATGCCAAGGGCAAGAAGCTGAAGTACAAGAACGAAGGCATGGGCGAATGGAAAACGGATGGCGATCAGCGCATCAGCGTCAGTTATCAAGTCAAACTGGAACACGACAACTACCAATGGCCTGCCGGCATTGAAGAAGTGGTCTATCACACTGATGAAGGCCTGATGGCGACCGGCTACAGCCTGCTGCTCGCTTCCGGTGAAAAAATGGAAGGCCCGATCGAAGTCGACGTGCAATTGCCGAGCGGCTGGCAGGCACAAACGCCGTGGAGGCGTCTGGGTGATGGCAACCGCTTCGCGGTCGAGAATCGGCGCGAGTTGCTTAACAACGCGCTGTATTTCGGCACCGCCGCTGCCGAAACCATACAGGCCGGCGGCATTGATCTGACCCTGGTGCTCGGCAAGCGCTTTGTCAGCGCCAAGCCGCTGTTCACCGAATTGCTGAACAAACAATTGCACAGCTATCAACAACTGTTCGGTGCCGACCCGCAATCGAAACGCTATCTCGTCATCGTCAACGAAGGGCTGGATGATGGTGGCGCGTTCTCGAACAGCTTCAGCCAACTGATCGGCGAAGACGCCACCGCCGCCAACCGGGTGATCTGGGGCTACATCATGGCGCACGAGCTGCTGCATTTCTGGAATGGCTTGTCGATGGTGCCGGTCGACAGCCGCGAAGAATGGCTGAAAGAAGGCTTCACCGATTACCTGACCACGATGACGCTGGCCCGCAACGGCATCGACAGTCCGGAGCAACTGTTCCGCCGGCTGGAAAACATCCCGCGCCGTTACCTGATCGCTCGCTATTTGCAATCACCGGACATGACCGTACGCGGCGCCGGCGAAGAAAAGCAGCGCCACCGTCAGATGGTCTACGGCGGCGGCGCCATCACCGCGCTGGCGCTCGACATCGAACTGCGCAAAGCCAGCAACGACAAGGTCACACTGGAAGATCTGATGCGTTCGCTGTTCAGTGAATTCCATAAGCCGGGTCAGCCGTATCAACTGGACGATGTCATCCGCCACAGCAAACAACTGACCGGCAAAGACCTGACTGCGTTTTTCGCCTCAGCCGTCGAAAGCAAAACCATGTTCAACGTCAAACCGTATTACAGCGAGTTCGGCCTGGACTTTGACAATTTTTATTTTGATGAAGTCTATGTCCGGCCTGAAGCCAAGGCGACCACCCAGCAGAAAGCACGATTCCAAACAAGCTTCGCGCCGCGATAACAACAGTCGCAGAAAAACAAAAACCGCGCCGAAGCGCGGTTTTTGTTCATGCAGCAAATTACTTCTTCGGCTGCGGAATAAACGGATTGTTGCCGTCCACCGACAGCATGTTCTCGACCACGGCGGCGTTGTAGAACACTTCCAGCTTCTGGATGCGGTCGCCGGCCACCTTGGCCCAGATGGCGACGCGGACATCGCCGATTGGTTCGAAATAGGTTTTGTAATCGAGCAGCACGCAGACTTCGTCGCCTTCGGTGACGACGCGGCGGGTGTCGATGGCTTTCTGGATCGGACCCATGCCGAACAGGAAGGTCAGCATTTCGTCGGCGCTGGTGAAATGCATGTTGGGGCCGAAGTATTCAAAGCCCTGATCGGCCAGATAGCTGCGGGCCACCGGAAAGTTCAACGCTTCGAGTGCGTCGATATAAGCCAGAACCAGTTCGCGTGGAGTCATGTGCGTCTCGGTCTCTCGTTATGTTGTTCTTATCAATTGTTCGGATGCTTGTGGGAGCGGCTTTAGCCGCGATTTGCTTCTTCAATCAAAAGAAATCGCGGCTAAAGCCGCTCCCACAGGAAATCGGTATCGTGCGTCAGTTTTTGTAGGAGCGACCTTGGTCGCGATTCTCACGCAACGCAGCGGTAAAAAGCATCGCGGCCAAGGCCGCTCCTACCGTAAAACCTTTTGCATTCTGCAGCCGCAGGAATCGTGGTTTCAGAATGCGTGCGGCCGTTTATGGGGGACCATAAACGGCCGGTTACTTACTATCCGTCATTCCCGCGTAGGCGGGAATCCAGCTTCTTAAGTCACTGGGTCCCCGCCTACGCGGGGACGACGAACTGCTTACGCCGCAATCATGTTCCGCAGCACGTACTGCAGGATACCGCCGTTCTTGTAGTACTCGACTTCGTTGGCGGTGTCGATGCGGCAGAGCGCGTCGATGGTCAGCTTGCTGCCGTCCTTGCGGGTGATTTCCACCTTCAGGGTTTGGCGCGGCTTGATGCCGGCTTCCAGGCCCAGCACGTTGACGGTTTCGTCACCTTTCAGGCCCAGGCTGGCAATGCTGTCGTTGCCTTGGAACTGCAGCGGCAACACGCCCATGCCGACCAGGTTCGAGCGGTGAATACGCTCGAAGCTTTCCGCGACCACGGCTTTGACGCCGAGCAGCTTGGTGCCTTTGGCGGCCCAGTCACGCGACGAACCGGTGCCGTATTCCTTGCCGGCGAAAATCACCAGCGGCGTACCGCTGTTGATGTACTTCATCGCGGCGTCGTAAATCGACACTTTTTCGCCGGTCGGTTGATAAATGGTGTTGCCACCTTCTTCACCGCCCAGCATCAGGTTCTTGATGCGGATGTTGGCGAAGGTGCCGCGCATCATGATCTCGTGGTTACCGCGACGGGCACCGTACGAGTTGAAGTCGGCTTTCTCAACGCCGAGCGACTGCAGGTATTTACCTGCCGGCGCGCTGGCCTTGATGTCGCCAGCCGGCGAAATGTGGTCGGTGGTGATCGAGTCGCCGAACAGCGCCAGCACGCTCGCGCCCTTGATGTCTTCGACCTTGCCAACCGGCTTGCCGAGTTCGGTGAAGAACGGCGGGTTCTGCACGTAGGTCGACTTGTCGTTCCAGTTGTAGGTCTGGCCTTCGCCGACCTTGATCGCTTGCCAGTGTTTGTCACCGGCGAACACATCGGCGTAACGGCTGTTGAACATCTTGTTGTCGACGAGGCGAACGGCGGCGGCCACTTCTTCGTTGCTCGGCCAGATGTCTTTCAGGAAGACATCGTTGCCGTTCTTGTCTTTGCCGATCGGATCTTTGCTCAGATCGATGCGGGTGGTACCGGCCAGCGCGTAGGCCACCACCAGCGGCGGCGACGCCAGGTAGTTGGCTTTGACTTGCGCGTGCACGCGGCCTTCAAAGTTACGGTTACCGGACAGCACCGCCGAGACGATCAGATCGCCATCGGTGATCGCTTTGCCGAGGTTATCGGCCAGCGGACCGGAGTTGCCGATACAAGTCGTACAGCCGTAACCGGCCAGGTTGAAGCCCAGCGTGTCGAGGTGCTTTTGCAGATCGGCTTTGGCCAGATAATCGGTAACGACTTTCGAGCCCGGTGCCAGCGAGGATTTCACCCACGGCTTGCGCTGCAGGCCCTTCTCCACCGCGCGCTTGGCAACGAG
>CAMLKQ010000272.1 GCA_946480585.1 uncultured Kangiella sp. | reverse complement strand
CCACGATAACGAGACATTGGGGAAAGCAATGCTCTTCCAACGCATCAAACCACTTGATCAAATCCTCGAAGCTGCCGAGAAAAAAGGCCTGAAGCGTCAGCTCGGCGCGCTGCAGCTAGTCATGCTTGGCGTTGGCGCCATCATCGGTACCGGCATTTTCGTGCTGACCTCGATCGCTGCCAACAAAGCCGGCCCGGGCATGATGTTTTCTTTCGTCATTGCCGCCATCGTCTGCGCCCTGACCGCGCTGGTGTACGCCGAGATCGCCTCGATGGTACCGGTCGCCGGTTCCGCCTACACCTATTCCTATGCAGTACTCGGTGAAGTGGTCGCCTGGATCGTCGGCTGGGCCCTGATTCTGGAATACGCCGTTGCCGCGGGTGCGGTGTCGGTCGGTTGGTCAGGTTACGCCAACGGCTTCCTGCACGAAATCGGCATGGGTCTGCCTGCTGCGCTGACGGCCGGTCCGTGGGACACGGTGACGATGCCGGACGGCAGTGTGCAGAACGGCTCGTTCAACCTGATCGCGTTTGTGCTCGCACTTGCCATCACCTTCCTGCTGACCCTTGGCACGACCAAGAGCGCCTGGGTCAACGCGGTGCTGGTTGCCATCAAAATCACGGCGCTGACCGTGTTTGTCGTGCTGGCGATTCAGGTGGTGGACCACAAAAACTTCGAACCGATGTTCCCGAATGGCTGGGGCAGTCCGCTGTCGTCGAGCGGCCTTGGTGTGCTCGGTGCGGCGGCCTCGATCTTCTTCGCCTACATCGGTTTTGACGCCGTTTCGACGGCCGCTGAAGAAACCAAGAACCCGAATCGCAACATTCCGATCGGCCTGATTGGTTCGCTCGTCGTCTGTACCGTGTTCTATCTCTTGGTTGCCTACGCAGCGGTCGGCGCGGTCGGTGCCCAGCCGGGCGGCGAACTGTCGCAGTCGAAAGAGCCGCTGGCTTACGTGCTGCGCACCATCGGTTACCCGCAGATTGGCAACTGGGTGGCAGCGGCCGCCATTCTGGCGCTGCCGTCGGTCATCCTGATGATGATGTACGGTCAGACCCGCATCCTGTTCACGATGTCGCGTGACGGCCTGATGCCGAAAATGTTTACCGCCATCCACCCGAAATTCCACACCCCGCACGTGGTGACCTGGGTGACCGGTATCGCCGTTTCGCTGTTCGCCGCGTTGTTCCCGGTGTCGGCGCTGGCCGACATCACCAACTCGGGTACCTTGTTTGCGTTCTTCATGGTCGCGCTCGGCGTCCTGCTGCTGCGCAAGCGTGAGCCGAACCGTCCGCGGCCGTTCCGCACGCCGTTCGTGTCGATCGTTGGTCCGCTCGCGATGGCCGGTTGCATGCTGCTGTTCTGGAGCCTGGACGGCGTCACCAAGAGCATGTTCCTCGGCTGGGTGATCTTCGGTTTGATCATTTACTTTGCTTACAGCCGCAAGCGCTCAGTACTCGCCAATGGCGGCGGCCACTGAGTTCAGTCGTCACGACATCTGCTTTGTTGCAATGCAAAACGCGGCCTACGGGCCGCGTTTTGTTTTTCCGGACGGCACAATTCACGGTGCCTGCGCCAGCCAGAGGGCTTGCCGGGTCGGATCGGCATGCGCATAATCGGCGCTCACTGGTCGTACCACGGAGCCTGTCATGGCCAAAGCCAATCGTTTGACCCGCCTGTTCGCCCGCTGCAAATCCCTGCCTGCGCCGCTGCAATCGTGGGCGATGAGTTTTCTGTTTGGGTCGGCGGTCAAGTTTTTCGGCACCGCCAAGATCCGCATCACCGAAGCGGAAGCCGGCCGCGTGGTCATGGTCATCAAAAACCGCCGCAAAGTGCAGAACCACATCAAGGGCGTGCATGCTGCGGCGATGGCGCTGCTGGCCGAATCGGCCACCGGCCTCGTGCTCGGCCTCAGCCTGCCCGATGACAAGCTGCCGCTGATGAAGACCATGAAGGTCAATTATGTGAAGCGGGCGCAGGGTGATCTGAAAGCGATTGCGACGCTGACACCGGAACAACTGCGCGCCATCGAAAACGACGAACGCGGCGACATCGTCGTGCCGGTGCAAGTGTTCGACAGTGAAGGCAACGAACCGCTGCAGGCGGAAATGCTGTGGGCCTGGCGGCCGAAAAAACCGGCGTGAGCGACCACAAAAAAAAGACCGCCTCGGCGGTCTTTTTTATTTGGTGACTCAGCGCCCCTGCTCACCCAAGGCCTGCATGCGCTGCAGCCATTTCGCCCGCTTGCCGGCGTCTGCTTCGACCATGCCAATCAGCGTTTCCCGGATCGGGCCGATGCCACAAAACCCGAGAATGCTGCGCTCCAGGCTTTTCAGGCTGTGCGCGCCGAAAATCCAGCGGTACGCGAGCGCCGGCATGCCCATCGTGACGACAATGCGGCAGCTCTTGCCTTTCAGCTTCTTCTGCCACAGTTTGCCGCCACTCGCCGGCTGAAACGCGAAACCGGGCCGGAACAGCTGCTCGAAAAACGCTTTCAATAACGCCGGCATCGCGCCCAGCCAGAGTGGATACACGATCACGACATGCTCGGCCCAGCTCAGATCGGCCTGGGCCGCGGCAATCGCCGGCACCGGTTGACCGTGTTGAAAATCGTCCGGATCACGCAACAGCGGAAAATCGAGCGCCGCCACTGCAATGATGCGAACGCTGTGGCCGGCCCGGCGGGCACCGTCAGCGTAATACTCAATCAGCGCGTGACCAAAATGGGCCCGGTTGGCATCCGGGTGGCCGTGGATGATCAGAATCCGTTTTGACATGACCGCCCTCCCCGTTTGCCGCTCGCGCTACCCGCCTCGACATGACGCTAGCACCGGCATTCCGGTGCCGATTTAGCGCAGATCAAATCTGGGCGGCTTTCAGCCGGTTGGCGCAGTTGCCGGCTGCTTGCGGCGCTGGGCCTGGCCGATCATCAGCATGCCGACATCCGCAACCGTTTTCAGGCTGCCAAACAGCAGCAGGCCCCAGGTCGAATCGGTCTGGCCAAAGGCGAAAATGATGGTGATGTGCATCGGCAGAATGCGCAGATACGGGGTAAACATCAGCGCGCCAATGTTCGGTACCTGCGATTGGTCGTACGCACGCTGTTGCCGATGCTCAGGCAGGTATTCCAACACGAACGCCAGCACACACAGCAGCAAAGTCCAATCAAACAGCGATGCCCCCTCGCTGTCGGCAACGATGAACACCAGATACACCAGATGAAAGAAACCGTAGTGAAACAGAAAGAACCAGGCGGTGCTGCGCCGGGTCTGGTCGTTGGGCTCGGCCGCTTTGCCGTTGATCTTGAAACCTTCGGTGCTGAACTGTCGCAAGCCGAGTATGCGCAGGAAATTGCCAATGCCGATGACCACGCTCTGCGCCCAGTAAATCAGCATCAGTGAACGATTGCTCCAGTCGAACACAATCGCCACCGCCAGCACCGCGATATTGACCAACAGCAGCATCATCACAGCGGCACGATCATCGCGACTGCCGGCCGCCATCGTACTGCGCACCAGCCCGACACCGACCATCGTCTGTTGGCAATGCGGACAGCGCGGCGGCAAGCGCGCCTGCTCCAAGGTCGAAGTCTTGCCACAATGAGGACAGGTCAGCATCTCTGGCACCGCGCCGCACGAGAACATGGCTAGCAGCATAGCGGGAACGGCGGCAGCGGGAAACGTGCGATGGCCAAACGTGCGATGACCAAACGCGTGATGGCAGGACGATGGATTGAAAAATAACGGATGGAGAAACGCGTCAGGCACGCAGCAATTGCAGCACGCCTTGTGAACTGAGGTTGGCCTGCTGGGCAATGGCAAG
>CAMLKQ010000271.1 GCA_946480585.1 uncultured Kangiella sp. | reverse complement strand
GGCAAATAGTCGCGGACAATCAGTTCAGCATGACTGGCAACGCCCTGACTGGCGCGGGCCTGGCGCAGTTGCAACAGCAGGCATTCGCGCAAGTCGCGGGCGCCGACACCGGCCGGTTCAAACTGTTGAATGCGGCGCAACACCGCTTCGACTTCGTCCAGATCCAGACTGCCGTCTTCATCCAGACTTTCGTGCAATTCCTGACAGCTGGTCCGCAGATAGCCGTCATCATCAATGGCATCGATGATGGCTTCGGCAACGGCCCGATCGGTGTCGCTGAACGGCGTCAGGTTGAGCTGCCAACGCAAGTGATCGTGCAGGTTTTCGCGGGTCTCGCCTTGGTACTCGAATTCGTCATCGCCTTCGCGCTGACCACCACCGCCAACGGCGCTGCTGAAATCCCAGTCTTCCCATTGGGCATCGACCGGTAATTCGGCATTCAGATCCTGCTGCTGCAACGCTTCACTGGTGTCCGGGGTGTATTCTTCCGCACTGAACTCGGCTTCCGCGTCGGCACCGTTGCCACTGTAATCGCCGAGATCTGCATCCGCACGATCCGCTTCACCGCGATCCGGCTCACTGTGGCTAAACTCGTCACCGAGGGCTTGCGTGCGCTCGACTTCCGAGGCGTTTTGGTCACGCGTCGCGGCGTGCTCGTGTTCCTGGGTTTCAAAGCTGTCGTCGCTGTCGTCACCGGGCTCGGTGATTTCCAGCATCGGATTGGAGTCCAGCGCTTGCTGGATTTCGGTCTGCAACTCCAGACTCGACAGCTGCAACAACTTGATCGCCTGCTGCAATTGCGGCGTCATCGTAAGTTGCTGACTGATGCGAAGTTGGAGTGAGGGTTTCATTCTTGCTATCGGACGGCCTTGTCGGGGCAGTGCAGTTGCCTTGCCACTTTATTCCACTATAAACCAAAAGCAGCCAGCTGCCAGACTCACAGCGTGAAATGTTCGCCGAGGTAAACCTGCCGGACCTGCTGGTTGGCCAGAATCGCTTCGGGCGCGCCGTCGGCGATCAGCCGGCCTTCGCTAACGATGTACGCGCGTTCGCAAACCGTCAAGGTTTCACGGACATTGTGGTCGGTGATCAGGATGCCCAGACCGCGGTCGCGCAAATGCTGGATGATCCGCTTGATTTCCAGCACTGAAATCGGGTCGACGCCGGCAAACGGCTCGTCCAGCAAAATGAAGCGCGGTTCGGCGGCCAGTGCGCGGGCGATCTCGACGCGCCGGCGTTCGCCACCGGACAGCGCCATGCCGAGGCTGTTGCGCAAATGGCCGATATGGAATTCATCCAGCAGCGCTTCCAGTTTTTGCTGACGCTCGGCCTCGCTGAGCGCCAGATTCAGTTCGAGAATGCCGAGAATGTTGTCGGCGACACTCAGTTTGCGAAACACCGACGCCTCTTGCGGCAGATATCCAATGCCCTTGCGGGCCCGGACATGCATCGGTTCGCCGGACAGATCTTCGTCATCGATCTGGATCGTGCCGGCATCGGCGTTGACGAGGCCGATGGTCATGTAGAACGAGGTGGTCTTGCCCGCACCATTGGGTCCGAGCAGGCCGACAATTTCGCCCTGGCGCACCGTCAGCGAAACGTCCTTGACGACCTGGCGGCCTTTGTATGATTTGGCAAGGTGCTGCACCAACAAAACGCTGCTCACGACGGCTCCTTGCGGGTTTCCGTTTCTGGACGGGTGTTTGTATCCGGATTCTTTTTGGTTTCCGGTGTGATGTCCGTCGCCGGTTCGGCCTGAGCGGGTTGCGGGTTGTTGCCGGCGCCGTTTTCGCTGTTTTGAACGCGGGTGATTTTCACCTGTTTGCCATCGCGTTTCGGCGCTGTGATCCGCTTGCTGCGACCGTCGTATTCGATCACGACGTGTTCGAACTGGGTCGGGCCCTGCTGCAACACAGCGTCGCCTTCCAGCACCAGAAACTCGCGCTCGCCCTGGTAACGCAGGCTGTTGGCGCGGCCTTCCAGCGGCTGGGCATCGGTTTGCTGGCGACTGAACACGACCGGTGCGCCGGTCGCGGTCAGATCACTGATTTTTTCCGAGCGTTCGATGAGTTCAATCCGCTCCGCCTGCAGTCGCATCTGGCGATTTTGATCGGCTTCGGTCTGCACCAGAATGGCGTTGCCAAGCAGCTCG
The DNA here is from genome assembly GCA_946480585.1 of uncultured Kangiella sp. The sequence continues at coordinate 1,678 of CAMLKQ010000271.1, read as the reverse complement.
ATGCGACCGGCGCGGCTGTCGTACAGAATTTCATTGGCGCGGGTTTCGGAACGTGTGCCGGTTGCCGGATCAACGTGCACCAATACCGCCGGACTGCCGCGAAAGCGGCCGCTTTGCAGATTGCCGTCGGCATCCTGGGTGGCTTGCATTTCGTCGGCGTTGATTTGCACGTTGTTGTCGCGCAACAAGGCATTGCCGCGATAAAGGTATTCGCCAGTCTTGCCATCCAGCGTCGCGCTGTCGGCTTGCAAGTCGGTGCCGCTGGCGGCCTGGGTCGCCAGTGGCAGCAGGGCCAGCAGCTTAACGAGCGTCTTCATAGTGTCCTTTCACCTGCGCCAGCAGGTGCAATTTTTCGTTGGCGAAATCAGCGGTCAAACCGACGGCGTTGACTTCGCCTTGATTGCTGCGAAAGCGGACCGGTGCGTCGGTGTGGGCGCGCCGTTCGCTCAGGTTGACCGTCAGCTGCGCGGTTTCCATACGCAGCGTGGCGGCACCAGCGGGTGCGATGCGTTCCAGCAATACCTGATCACGCAAGGTCACGGCATCCTGCTGGTGTTCGGCAATCGCTTCGCGGGCGCGGACATCCCACGGGGTGCCGTCGCTGGCGAGCAGCTGGATATGCGGCTGTTGCATCAGCGAACGTTGCTCGGCCAGAAAATAATCTATGCGCGGCGCTTGCAAGACATGCGACAGCTTGCCATTGACGTCGAAATGGCGACTGACCACGCCTTCCATGTAGTAATCGCTCTGCGCGATTTCCGGTGCTTGCTGTTGCAATGCTGCTTGGTTCTTGCCGGATTGTTCTCGGTTAAGCAGTACCAGCACCACTACCGCCACCAGCAGCGTGCCGGCGCCAATTACCAGTCCGCGCACGTTCATGGCTGATACTCCGCCAGCAGCGCCGGCCAGTGGCCTTGCGCCTGCAGCAGCAGATCGCAAAGCTCGCGCACAGCGCCATGACCGCCGGCAGCCTGGCTGAGAAAATGCGCGTGCTCGCGCACAACCGGATGCGCATCCGCTGGTGCTGCGGCGAGGCCAACTTGTTTGAGCAGCGGCAGGTCCGGCAGATCGTCGCCGAAGTGGGCGACTTGCGCCGGCGTCAGTTGCAATTTGCTCAGCAAATCGGCGAAGGCGCCGCGTTTGTTGGCGTTGCCTTGGTACACATGCCGGATATCGAGTTCGGCCGCGCGTCGCTCGACCAGGCGTGAATGCCGGCCGGTGATCAGCGCGACCTCAATGCCGAATTTCTGAACGGCGCGCAGCCCAAAGCCGTCCTTGATGTTGAAGGCTTTCAGCTCTTCGTGCTCATTGCCGAGAAACACGCTGCCGTCGGTCAATACGCCATCGACATCACAGATCAGCAGTTTGATGGCTTGGGCGCGATTGAGCAGGTTGGCATCCATCATTGGCTTCCTCAGACCACGCCGGCTTTCAGCAGATCGTGCATGTTCAGCGCACCGACGACTTTTTGTTGCTCATCGAGCACGACCAACTGGCTGATGGCGTGCTGCTCCATCAACCGCATCGCTTCGGCGGCGAGCACGTTGGCACGGGTCGAGCGGCCGCCTTGGGTCATCACGGCCGCGATGCGGGTCTGGTGGAAATCGATCGGTTTGGCCAGGGTCCGGCGCAAATCGCCGTCAGTGAAAATACCGAGCAGGCGGTTGTCGGCATCGAC
>CAMLKQ010000270.1 GCA_946480585.1 uncultured Kangiella sp. | reverse complement strand
GCGGCCGAGCTGACGGCACATAGCTGCCTTGCTGCGGCTCGCGACTCAAGCGCGTGCGATCGGCATCACGCACCTGGCGAAACCGCCAACGCGCAAATGCCCCGCGCTGATAGCCAAGACTTTCGCCGTCATCTTCGTAGTAAGAAGCTTCCCCGGCAGCCGCCGGGTAGACGTGGATCTGCAGCGGTTGCCCCGCCATCTCACCGGTGTGCTGCACGACAGGCTGGTGAAACACAAACGCACCGGCGCGGACAAAAATCGGCAACGATGCCAAGGTGACCGGCAGCTTGATCGTCTGGCCACCGTCATGGGCCGCGCCGGTCCAGTAATCGAACCAGCGTCCGGCCGGCAGGTAGACCTCGCGCTGCTGCGCCGCTTCCACCAATACCGGCGCCACCAGCAAATCGCGGCCAAAGAGATACTGATCGTCGCGCGCATTGGCGTTGCCATCAGCCGGGTATTCCAGCATCAACGGACGCAGCGCCGGCACACCGGTGCGGCTCGCCGCCTCCATCTCGTTGTAGATCTGGGGCAACAATTGATAACGCAGTTCGATCGTCCGCTTGTTGATCGCTTCGAACGCGACACCGAACGACCACGGTTCCTGATCCGGCGTCGCCTGTTCGGTGTGGGCCCGCATGAACGGCGAGAACACCGCCGCTTGCAACCAGCGGCTAAACAACTCGCCGGACGGATAACCGGCAAAGCCGCCAATATCGGCACCAACAAACGCAAAGCCGGACAAGCCGAGCCCCATCAGCGTCGGCAGCGATTGCCGCAGCGACGCCCAGTCGGCCGTGTTGTCGCCCGGCCAGACCGCGGCATAACGCTGGCCACCGGCAAACGTCGCGCGCGTCAGCACAAACGGTCGCGCATCCGGCCGCAGCCGTTGCAAGCCTTCGAACGTCGCTTGCGTGTGCAACATCCCATAGACATTGTGGATCTCGCGCTGATCGGTCGGCGCGCCGTCATTGGCATGCTGAACTTCAAGCGGCATGGTGTTCGCGGGCGGGATCCACACCGCCGGCTCGTTCATGTCATTCCAGATGCCAGCGACGCCTTGCTCAACCAATTCGCGGTGCAGACCGCCCCACCATTCGCGCGTCGCGGCCCGGGTGAAATCCGGAAACACGCTGTTGGCTGGGTACTGCTTGTCATTGCTCGGCCAGACCGGACCTTCAAAAATGCGGCCATCCGGGTATTTGACGAAATGATCACCGGCGATGCCCTGATCATAAACGTGGTAGCCGGGCTGCTTCTTCGGATGCGGATCAACAATGGTGACCACGCGAAAGCCCTGCGCGCGCAGATCGTCGATCATTTGCTTCGGTTGCGGAAAATACTGCTCGTTCCAGACGAACGGCGTGAAGCCTTTCAGGTAATCGATATCCAGCCACAAGGTGTCAGCCGGGATTTGCTTGCTGCGAAAGGTTTGCGCCAGCAGGCGCAAACGCGCTTCCGGGAAATAACTCCAGCGCGACTGGTGAAAGCCGAGCGACCAGCGCGGCGGCAACGGCATCCGGCCGGTCAGATCCGTGTAGCGGCTGACCACGTCTTTCGGCTGCGGGCCGTTGATGAAGTAATAGTCGAGTTCACCGCCATCGGCGCCAAATGACAGCAGATTGCGGCTGTCGCGCCCGACATCAAAGCTGGATCGGAAACTGTTGTCGAGAAAGATACCGTGCGCGCGACCGGCACGCAGCACCAGGTAAAACGGTACCGAGACATAAAGCGGATCGGTCGACGAATCGTAGGCAAAGGTGTCGCTGTTCCACATCACGGTGTGATAGCCACCGAGCGCCCAGCCACGCTTGTTCAGCCGGCCGGTTTTCTCACCGAAGCCATATACCTGCTCGTCGTCACGCAGACGCTTCCAGACCCGCACGGAATCACCGGCCTGCGCCGTGCCGCGCACGGCATCATCCTGATCCAGCGAGCGGCCATCGCGGTCAAGGAACTCCAGCCGGAAAGGCGTCAGCTGCACCCGCACACGCAAGGTATCGGTCTGCAGCTCACGATAATCGGCCTGCTCGACCAAGCGGACCGCGACCGAATCCGCTTGCCGTTTGATCACCGCAAACGAACGGTCTGGCTCGCGTTCTCCTCGTGGCATGTACCGGACGCGAATGATGTCGGCGCTGATCGCAGTTACCGTCACGACACGCTGACCGTCTCGCACCAGCAGCCCCTGCGGGATGGGTTCGACTGTCACGGTTTGGTCGCGCATCTGCCCGAACGTCTGCCAACCGACTGCCTGACTGTTGGCATTACCGGCAGCACCTATCGCGAGCAATAGCGAAACTATCACCTGCCGCACGGAAAAACGCAGGCCCAAACGCCAGCGTTGCAAAACACCCGGCTCATCACTACGCCACATCATGCGCAGCAAGCTGCCGCGATCTGTCGTTGCGTCGAGCGCTCCGGCCCTCATTGCCCGCTTCAACCCTGTCATGGTTTCTTCTCCTCCACCGGCTGGGCCGGTTGTGCCCGTTCACCGGGGTTCAGAATGCGTTGCTGCAACACATCCTTGCCGCGCAGCACCGAATAATCCGCGGGCCGGTACGGCGGCAGTTGCAAAAAGCCGAGACCGTTCAGCAACGATTGTTGACTCGTCATCACCCGCTCGGTCACCAGCGGTTTGCTCTCGCTGGGTTTGCCGTTGCGCGCGATCGGATTCAGCATGGCCTGCCGACCATCCCAGCGCAGCTGCTGTGGTGTTGCACCGAGCGAAAACCGAAGCCGTTGCCGGTTGCCATCGCGATCGAGCAGGTCCATGACAACAGTGCGCACCGGGTCGACATTCATCTCAACCGCTTTGCCCGCTGCCACAGTGCTTGCCGTGATGGTCGGCGTAAACGACCAGGTACTGACGCCGTTTTGCTGGCTGATGGCAAGCTCCAGAGATTCACCACGACCAAACGGCAGCCGCGCCGACACCGATGACCAGGCCTGCGGCAGCGCCGGAACAAAATGCAGCTCGTTGTTCAGCAAGTTCGGCCGAAAACCGAGATAGTCCTGATACGCGTTGCGGACAAATTCGGCAACACTCCAGGCCTGCGCATAGGTGCCGGACGGTTTGATCTGTCCGCGTTCATCAGGCAAGGCATCGACCAGCTCACTCATGCTGCCGCGTGTGCCATGAAACAGGATCTGCTGCGCCAGCTGGCGGCTCAGCTGCCATGCCAGTTCCTGCTGGCCAAACCGGTTCAGCGCGGTGATGGTGAAGCCGGCATTCCAGCCCCAAATCGTCCCGTTGTGATAGGCCGCATCCTTGTGATGGAAATCCGGATTCTCGTGCCTCGGGTGAAAGTTGCGATGCGCGGGATCGAGCGATGCAATTCCGTACGGCAGCAACAATCCCTTCACGGCGTTGCGAGTCAGTTTTGCCTGCACGGCATCCGGCACCAGCGTCGTGAACGGAATCGACACCAGCATCAACGCGTTCGGCCGCAGGGTGAAATCCGGTTCGCCATTGGCCTGCAGGCGATCCGCCATTCGCTCACCGTCCCAGAATTGCTTCAGCACGGCGTGTTGCACGCGCTGCGCCTGTTGCCGGTAATGCCGGGCTTCGTCTGGTTTGCCGGCACGCTGCGCGAGTGTGGCGGCGGCATCCAGGACCGTGAACCACAGCGCCTGCACTTCAACCGCGCGGTTGCCACGCGGTGACCATGCTTCACGATTGGCGATGCGTGCGTCCATCCAGGTATCGGCATCGTCGTGGGTCAGCAGGCCGTCGCGATCCTGCCAGTGTTGCTCGACACCGCGGACATAGTCGCGTATCAGCGCAAGCAGCGACTGGCTGTAGCCGTCATCACCGCGATAGCGCAGGTATTCCAGCCCTTCGCGAATCAGCCA
>CAMLKQ010000269.1 GCA_946480585.1 uncultured Kangiella sp. | reverse complement strand
ACCTGTTCCCGCATCTGTTCGATAAACACCTTCAGCGATACCGATACCGCCGTGGTCGCGGTGTTGACCGATTTCGAGCCCAGCGTATTGGCTTCGCGGTGCAGTTCCTGGATCAGGAAATCGAGCCGGCGGCCGATGGCGCCACCTTCATCGAGCAGACGGGTGATTTCATTGACATGGGTGGTCAGCCGGTCCAGCTCTTCATCGACATCGATGCGCTGGGCGAACATCACCATTTCCTGTTCAAGCCGGGTCGGATCGAGTTCGACTTTGGCTTCGGTGAATTTGGCGAGCAATTTCTCGCGGGCTTTTTCTTTGATTTCCGGCAGCAGGGCGCGGGCTTTGACCACTTCGCCAGCAATGCCGTCAAGCCGCTCTTTCAGCATGCGTTTGATCTGCTCGCCTTCGCGGGCGCGCATGGCAATGAGTTCGGTCAATGCGCCGTCGAACAGTGCCAGCGCTTCGGCCTGCAAGCGCTCGGCATCGGCTTCGGCGGTTTGCAGCACGCCGGGCCAGCGCAGCACATCGGCGTGCGACAGCGTGTTGCCTTCAACGCCGAGTACGGACAGGCGCGTGCTCAGGTGATTGAGCTGGGTGACCAGCGCTTCGTTGATCGCCGGCAGTTGCTGCGCCACCGCCGGTTCATAACGCAGCGAACAATCGAGCTTGCCACGGGTCAGCCGCTGCTTGAGCTGTTCGCGCAGACCAAACTCCAGCGACCGCAGCGTGTCCGGCAGGCGGAAGGACGGCTCCAGAAAGCGCTGGTTGACCGAGCGGATCTCCCAGGTGAAGGTGCCGAGGGTGCTGGTGGCTTCGCGACGGGCGAAGGCGGTCATGCTGTGAATCATGGAGTACCGAGTGCGGGCAGATAAGGGCGGTTAGTTTAGCAGCGCCGGTCGGCCGTAGGGTGCGCCGTGCACACCATGGTTGGCTCGCGGTGCGCATGGCGCACCCTACATATACGCGGCAATGTGATGGTCGAAGGCCGACAAATCATCGACAACACAGGCATCCCGCTCGTTCCGCCCTATAATGCCCGCCTCTCCCGCTTCCCCGACCCGGACTCCCCCATGCGCCCGAGCCAACGCACCCCGAACCAGCTGCGCCCCTACACCCTGACCCGTCACTACACCCGCCATGCCGAAGGCTCGGTGCTGGTCGAGTGCGGCGACACCAAGGTGATCTGCACGGCCAGCGTGGTCGACGGCGTGCCGCGTTTCCTGAAAGGCAAGGGCCAAGGCTGGCTGACCGCCGAATACGGCATGCTGCCGCGCGCCACCCATGACCGTAGCGATCGCGAAGCCGCACGCGGCAAGCAAGGCGGCCGCACGCTGGAAATCCAGCGCCTGATCGGCCGCGCGCTGCGCAGCGCAGTCGCGCTGGAGCATCTTGGCGAATACACCATCACGCTCGACTGCGATGTCATCCAAGCCGACGGCGGCACCCGCTGCGCCTCGATCACCGGCGCCTGCGTCGCGCTGCACGACGCGATTCAGTGGATGCGCAAGGAAGGCAAAATCAAAACCAATCCGTTCAAGCACTGGGTCTCGGCAATCAGCGTCGGCATTTACGAAGGCACGCCAGTGCTCGACCTCGATTACCCGGAAGACAGCGGCTGCGAAACCGACATGAACGTGGTGATGACCGAAACCGGCGGCTTTATCGAAGTGCAAGGCACCGCCGAAGGCGCGCCGTTCTCACCTGAGCAATTGAACGCGCTGCTGGAACTCGCCAAGCAAGGCTGCCGCGAGTTGTTTGATATTCAGAAGACGGCGGTGAATCAGTGAGTTTCCAGAGAGCGGCAAATGCCGCTCTCACTCTTTTTGCCCCACAGGGAATAGGGGGCATGCCGAAACTTGTCAGAAACAAGTTCGGCGGACAATGAAATGTGTTCACCTGCCAGGAATCGTCATGCTCATTGAACCTGCCACGCTAACAGCGTTTGCCCTGCTCTGCTTTGGCCTGTCGATCACACCTGGCCCGAACATGGTGTATCTGCTGTCGCGATCGATGTGCCAAGGACCGAAGGCCGGCTTGATTTCACTCAGCGGCGTCGGGGTGGGCTTTCTGGTTTACATGCTGCTGGCCGCACTCGGTGTCAGCGCGCTGTTGCTGGCGGTGCCGTTTGCTTACGACACCTTGCGTCTGGCTGGCGCGGCCTATCTCGGCTGGTTGGCGTGGCAGGCGTTAAAACCGGGTGGAAACGGCGGCTTGCAGCTACGGGCACTGAATCCCGACTCGCCGCGCAAGCTATTCTCGATGGGCTTGCTGACCAATCTGCTGAACCCGAAAGCGGCGATGATGTATTTGTCGCTGTTGCCGCAGTTCATCGATGCGGACCGCGGCTCGGTGCTGGCGCAAATGCTGTTGCTCGGCAGCCTGCAGATTGCGATCAGCATGACCGTCAATTCGGGTCTGATCTTGGCAGCTGGCCGCATCGCCAGTCTGCTGCAACAGCAACCGCGCTTCGCGCAATTTCAGCGCGTCTTCATGGGCACGGTACTGGGTGGTCTGGCGGTCAGAATGGCGCTGGATGGTCGGCGTTAGTCAGAATGCTTCAGTAGGAGCGGCCTTGGCCGCTCCCACATTTTCTCTCTGCTCAACGCCAGCGCTTGAAGATCAGCGAGGTGTTGATGCCGCCAAAGGCGAAGTTGTTCGACATCACGTAATCGGTTTGCAGTTCACGACCGTCACCGACGATGTAATCCAGCTCAGCGCAGCGCTCATCGCGATTGACCAGATTGATGGTCGGTGCGAACCAGCCGTGGTTCATCATCTCGATGCTGAGCCAGGCTTCGAGTGCGCCGCAGGCACCCAGGGTGTGGCCGAAATAACTTTTCAGTGACGAGATTGGCATGGTGTTGCCGAATACCGACGCCGTTGCGGCGGTTTCGGCGACATCGCCGCGATCAGTGGCGGTGCCGTGGGCATTGACGTAACCGATGGCACTGGCCGGCAGATTGGCGTCTTCGAGCGCCCACTTCATCGCCACGGCCATCGTTTCGGCTTCCGGTTGGGTGATGTGAGCGCCGTCGGAATTGCAGCCGTAGCCGATCAACTCGGCGTAAATTTTCGCGCCACGCGCCTGCGCGTGTTCCAGCTCTTCCAGAATCAGGGTGCCGGCACCTTCACCGACCACCAGACCATCACGATCTTTGTCGAACGGCCGCGGCGTCAGCTCTGGTGTCTCGTTCTTGGTGCTGGTCGCGAACAGCGTGTCGAACACCGCCGCCTCGGCACCGGTCAGTTCTTCGGCGCCACCGGCGACCATCAGTTTCTGTTTGCCGTATTTGATCGCTTCATAGGCATAACCGATGCCTTGCGAACCCGATGTGCAGGCCGAACTGGTGGTGATGATGCGGCCTTTCAGTTCAAAGAACACGGCGATATTGACTGGCGCGGTGTGCGCCATCATCTGGATATAGCTGGACGAGGTGATGCCAGCCATCGAGCCGGTGCTGAGCATATTGCCGAAGGCTTTGACCGGCTCCATGCTGCCGGCGGACGCGCCATAGGAAATGCCCATGCGGCCGTCCTTGATGATCGGATCATCGAGCAGGCCGGCGTCTTTCAATGCGCGTTCGGTCGCGACCGTGCCGAGCAAGGCAACGCGGCCCATGCTGCGGATTTTTTTCCGGGAATAATGTTCCGGCACCACGAAATCGGTGACCGGGCCGCCGAGCCGGGTATTCAGGCCATCGAAGCGTTCCCAGTCTGGCATGTAACGTATGCCGCTTTTGCCGGCGCGCAAATTGGCCGACACGCTGGCCCAATCGGAACCGAGCGACGTGATGCCGGCCATGCCGGTGACAACGACACGCTTGGGCGTCATACCATGCCTCCGTTGACCGCGATCACCTGACGGGT
>CAMLKQ010000268.1 GCA_946480585.1 uncultured Kangiella sp. | reverse complement strand
GCGTGTTGTCGTATTGCCGTGTGCGCTCGTCAGCGGACAGTGCGGCGCCAAGCACACCACTGAAAATCCGGATGTCCTGCAGCCCATGCTCACGCAAATGCTTCAGCATCTGCTCTCGCCGATCGCTGGCGGAGGGCAGATTGATGACATAGGCCGGAATTGTCATGACAGAACTCGTTCCTTTTGTCGCGCAAGGTGTCTAAATGGCAGCGCAAGTAAAACGGTGCCGCTACGGCGGCGCCAGTATATCGGAGTGATCGGCGCATTCAGTCAGCGATCGGCAGTGACAGTTCCCGTTTCCAGAGGGCGGTGACCTGCGCCCGCTCGCTCGGATAGCTCGTCTGCGCCAGGCGGGCCGGTCGGTCCTGCAGCGCGAGGCGGTTGACGTCTTCCCGGTAGCGTCGGTAAATCTGCCGCAGTTGCTGTGATTCGGCCTCGTCGATTTCGCCGCGGTTTGCCAGCGCTTCGAGCAGGTCGCTGCTATGGCTGTGGCGCAGATCGCGCCTCAGCCGACTGCCGGCGCGCAGCACCCAGTACTGGACCAGAAACTCGATGTCGACGATGCCGCCGGCGCCGTGCTTGATATCCCATTCGCTGGCGCTGCTCTTGTCGAGCACCGGTCGCATCCGTTGCCGCATTTTGGCGACTTCCGCTGCCAGCACCGCCGCGTCGCGCGGCCGTTGCAGGACGCTTTCGCGCAGTTCATTGAACACCTGCGTCAGCGCTGCCGAACCGGCGACGGCGCGTGCACGCACCAGCGCTTGGTGCTCCCAGACCCAGGCCTCGCCGTCCTGATACTGCTGATACGCGTCGAGTGTGCAGACCAGCAGGCCGGAATTGCCGGATGGCCGCAAGCGGGTGTCGACTTCATACAGCACGCCGCTGCCGGTGCGCGTGCTCAGCATGTGCACGATGCGCTGGGCAAGCCGGCTGTAGAACTGATCGATGCCGATGCTTTTGTCGCCATCGGTCTGGCCGTGCAGATCGCCGGTATAAATGAACACCAGATCGAGATCAGAACTGAAGCTGAGTTCGCTGCCGCCGAATTTGCCGTAACCGACGATCAGAAAACGTTTGTCGGTCAGGGTGTCGGCCGGTTGCCCGTGCTTCAGCACCAGCTGTTCCCACGCCAGCTCGAGCACCTCGTTCAGAATCGCTTCGGCCAGTGCGGTCAAATGGCTGCTGACCTTGCTGACATCGAGCGCTCCCGCCAATGTCGCCGCCGCGATGCGCAGCATGTGGCTGTGGCGGAATTCGCGCAGGGCATCGAGCAATTGCTCCTGATCGCTGCGTTCGATGCGTAGCAAGGCGAGCTGCAATTCGCCGCGCAAGCTGTCCGGTGGCGGTGGGCTGTACAGCGTCTTGGCGTCGAGCAGATCGTCGAGCAGAATCGGGTACTGGCAGAGTTGCTCGGTGATGAAGCGGCTGTCGGCCATCAACTTGGTCAACTGGCCGAGCGCGCCCGGATTTTCCGCCAACAACTCCAGATACGCGGTGCGTTTGCACACCGCGCGCAGCAATTGCAGCACCCGGCGCAGGGTTTCATCGGGCTGGGCCGACTCACTGCAGCGTTCGAGCAAGGACGGCATCAGGGTGTCGAGCCGCAACCGGCCACGCTCGCTCAGAGACTTCACGGTGCTGGCGTCGCGAAATTGCAGCAAAAACGCCAGCGTGCCGGTGGCGTCGGTGAAACCGCGTTGCTGCAGCAGGCCGATGCTTTCGTCTTCGCTGAGTTGCTTGAGCCAGAGGCCGCGGAACGGCGATGGCGGTGGTGCCGCTTCACTGAGCGGGGTCGGTTCGCCAAACACCGAGCGGAACAGCGCATGCACGCCATCGCGGTGGTCATCGAGCTTGGCCTTGAACGCGTGCCAGTCGGTGAAGCCGAGCGCGGCGGCAAGCTGGGCGCGGCGCTCGGGTTCGGCCGGCAGCAGCTGGGTTTGTTCATCGCGCTGGGCCTGCAGAATGTTCTCGGTCTTGCGCAGAAAAAAATAACTGTCGCGCAGCTGCTGGGCTTCGGTGGCGCTGAGCAGGCCGAGCGCCGGCAACTCGGCCAGGGTTTGCAGGAGGCTGCGGCCACGCAACGCTGCTTCGCGGCCACCGCGAATCAGCTGGAACGCCTGCACGATAAATTCAATCTCGCGGATGCCGCCTGCGCCGAGCTTGATGTTGTCGCTTTGCTGCTTGCGTCGTTGATCCTGATTGATCAGCGCTTTCAGCCGACGAATCGCTTCCAGCACGCCGTAATCGATGTAGCGGCGGAACACGAACGGTTTGATCAACGCGTCGATGCGTTGCCGGGCCGTGGCATCGCCGTGCAGCACGCGCGCCTTGACCATCGCAAAGCGTTCCCATTCGCGGCCCTGATCCTGATAGTAGTCTTCCATTGCATCGAGCGACAGCACCAGCGGCCCGCTGTCGCCATAGGGCCGCAGCCGCATGTCGGTGCGAAAGACAAAACCGTGTTCGGTCGGCGCTGACAACAGGTGAATCAGTCGCTGACCGATGCGGGTGAAATACTCGACGTATTCGAGCCGGCGCGGGCCGCTGGTTTCGTGCTGGCCGTTGCCATCTTCGCCGTAACCGAAGATGAGATCGATGTCGGAAGAAAAATTGAGCTCGCCGCCGCCGAGTTTGCCCATGCCGAGGATCAGCAGTTGCTGTGGCGCGCCGGCCGGGCCGGCATCGTGATAGCGCGGCGTGCCAAAGCGGCGGGCGAAATCGGCTTCGAGGAATTGCATCGCGGCGCTGACGGCGGCGTCGGCGACAGCGCTCAGGTGGCGCAAGGTTTCTTCGACATCAGCGAGCCCGCAGAGATCGCGCCAGGCGATGGCGAGCATGGTCTCGGTGCGCAGCAGCCGCAACTGTGCCATGAAAGCCGCTTCGTCGTTGCCGGCAGCGGCGCTGGCAAAGCGCTGCTGGATGTCGGCGATCCGCTCGCTCTGCCGCAGCACGCCACTGCCGTGCAGATCGAGCAGCCAGGCCGGTCGCCGCTGCAGCTGCTCAGCGACGAAATCGCTCAGCGCCAAAACCGTAACGGCCTGTGTCCGCAGCAGGCTGTCGAACGGCGGTTCGATCTGCTGGCACAAGGCCTGCCAGCGCGCTTCACCGCGGGCTTGCAGACTGTCGTCGAGGCTGGGGCTGAAATGACCGGGCGTCATGGTGGGGGTCTGCGCGACAGAAAGATACAAACCGGATGATAGCAGCGCTTGCACCGGCGCCGGTCTTTCCCTTTAATGCCGGCATTCGTCCCGCGAGGACGTGGTTGAGCGCGGTCGTGCCGACCGCCGAAGGAGACTGCTTCATGACGACCTGGATTGTGCTTGGCATTATCGCCATCGTGGTGGTGTGGGCCATCAGCATCTACAACAGTCTGGTGGCGCTACGAAACCGGTTCAAGAACAGCTACGCCCAGATCGACGTGCAGCTGAACCGCCGTTACGACCTGATCCCGAATCTGGTCGAGACCGCCAAGGCCTACCTGAAGCATGAGCGCGAGACGCTCGAAGCGGTGGTGGCGGCGCGCAACAGCGCGGTCGCCGCCAGCAAGGTGGCCGCGGCCCATCCGGAAGATGCGCTGGCGGTGCAAGGCGTCACGCAAGCCGAAGGCGCGCTGACCGGCGCGCTCGGCCGGTTGTTTGCCGTGGCCGAAGCGTATCCGGATCTGAAAGCCAACACCTCGATGAATCAGGTCATGGAAGAGTTGAGCAGCACCGAGAACAAGGTCGCGTTCGCCCGTCAGGCGTTCAACGATGCAGTGATGGCCTACAACACCTACCGCGAGCAGTTCCCGAAGAACATCGTAGCCAACAATTTCGGCTTCAAGGAAGCGGCGTTGTTCGAAGTGGAAAACGCCGAAGTCCGTCAGGCGGTGC
>CAMLKQ010000267.1 GCA_946480585.1 uncultured Kangiella sp. | reverse complement strand
CGGCAGGCTGGTTCAGCACCGGGTCTTCCTGCTTTTCTTCTTCGGTGGGCTCTAGCGCCAGAGTGAAGGCCGGCTTGGGCGCCGGAGCGGGGGCACTGGCGGGTCGCGCCGGGCTGCCGGTTTCGATGTGGCTGTTCGGATCTTCGCCGGCGGTTTTGCCTTCGGCGAGGGTCATTTTCAGTTTCAGGTTGTTCTTCGAATCGGCGTTTTTCAGCGCTTCATCCATCGAGATTTTGCCGGCTTGCCAGAGCTTGAACAGCGCCATGTCGAAAGTCTGCATGCCGACGTTTTCGCTCTTCTCCATCACTTCCTTGATCAGGCCGACTTCACCTTTCTTGATCAGATCCTGCACTAGCGGTGAACCGATCAGTATCTCGATGGCCGCTGCGCGCTTGCCATCGACCGTCGGGATCAGTCGCTGCGAAATGATGCCGCGGATGTTCAGTGACAAATCGTTCAGCACCTGCTTGTGCCGCTCTTCCGGGAAGAAGTTGACGATGCGCTCAATCGCCTGGTTGGCGTTGTTGGCGTGCAGCGTCGACAAGCACAAATGGCCGGTTTCCGCGAACGCCAGCGCATGTTCCATGGTTTCGCGATGGCGGATTTCGCCGATTAGAATCACATCGGGCGCCTGCCGTAGCGTGTTGGCGAGCGCATCTTCATACGACAGCGTATCGGTGCCGACTTCGCGCTGGTTGATGATGCAGCGCTTGTGCCGGTGAACGAACTCGACCGGATCTTCAATGGTGATGATGTGGCCGCTGGAGTTGGTGTTGCGGTAATCAATGAGCGCGGCGAGCGAGGTCGATTTGCCGGAACCGGTGGCGCCGACAAACAGAATCAAGCCGCGTTTCTGCATGATCAGTTTGGTCAGTACTTCCGGCAGACCGAGTGAGTCGTAACTCGGGATCTCGGTTTTGATCGAACGGATCACCATCGACACTTCGTTGCGCTGGCGGAAGATGTTGACCCGGAACCGGCCGATGCCCGGCAGCGAGTAGGCGAGGTTCATTTCCGGCCGGGTCAGGAAGTCCTTGCGCTGGGCTTCGTCCATGACGCCATGGGCAATCTGTTCGACCCGGCCGAGCGGCAGCGGTGACGGATCTATCGCCACCAGCTTGCCGTGGGCTTTGAAGCTCGGCGCGGCGCCGGTCGACAGGTACAGGTCGGAGCCGTCTTTCTCGACCATATGCTTCAGGTATTCCGTTAATTCCATGGGGGTATGCGCTCGGGGTCAGATCAAGTAACGAGCGGAAAGTATAGGTCGGACTTGTCGAGTCTCCGGTCTTGCGGCTGCCATCACATTTTTCTTGCACCGCATTACCTAGCCTGCAGCCATGCCGATGGTCGCGCTTCTGGCGCCACCATCATGAACCCGAGCTTGCGCCATGGATGGCGATAGTTTTGCCAGGAGGCTTTGCCCCGATGCCCGCATGCCTAGGTATCGGAGGAGTGCCCGATATGACCGCTGCCGTGACTGTGCGGATCGCCAACACCCCGGCGCTGCGTGCCGACCACCACCGCCTGCGTTATCAGGTGTATTGCCTGGATCGCGGTTTTGAGCCGGCCGAACTCGCCCCGGATGGCGAAGAACACGACGCTTTTGATGCCCATTCGGTGCATTTTGTCGCCTACGACAGCCGTGGCGAAGCCTGTGGCGCGTTGCGACTGGTGTTTCCGGTCGAAGGCTTTCCGGCGGCCCATGTGACCCGCATTCAGCACGACGCGCTGGCGCCGCTGGCTGGCAAGGTCGTCGAACTGTCGCGGCTGTGTCTGCGTCACCCCGATGGCCACGCCACCGGCGAGCTGTTCCAGGGCTCGGATGTGATGCTGGCGATGCTGCACGCCGCGTGGCGCTACTGCCGCAGCGAAGGCATCAGCCACTGGCTTTGCCTCATCACGCCGGCGCTCGAGCGCATGCTTGGCCGCTTGCAGGTCCCGTTTGATGCCGTTGGCGACAGTTGCCGCTACCGCGGTCAGCGTCGGCCACTGCTGACCGACATCAACCAGATGATGCGAGCCGCGATGCGCAGCTGCCATCGGGTCGAGCGGTTGGTGCAGCGCGAGCCGCAGCCGGTGCGTGAGGCACTGGCCGCCCACTGATGCCCGCGTGGCATGTCACCAGGTTGTCGGACCGCCAAGGATGGCGGCTGGCACGTGCAGTCCGCTCGTCGCCCCTTATCAGAACCGCGGCGCTTCCTTACACTGACGGCTCCTTTCCGGAGCCGTTTTTGATCCCGCCATGCTGACCACTCTCGCCCTGCGTGACTTTGCCATCGTGACCCGCCTGCAACTGGAGTGGGCCGAAGGCATGACGGTGCTGACCGGCGAAACCGGCGCCGGCAAATCCATTTTGATCGACGCACTCGGTATCGTGCTCGGTGATCGCGCTGACAGCACGGTGGTGCGCCATGGCGCCGAACAAGCCGAAGTGCTGGCCGGGTTCGCGCTGGCTGGCAACCGCAGCGCACTCGGCTGGCTCAGCGAACAAGCGATGGAGCACGACGGCGAAGTGTTGCTGCGCCGGGTCATCAGCAAGGATGGCCGCTCGCGCGCCTTCATCAACGGCACGCCGGTCACGCTCGCGATGCTACGCGAGCTGGGCGGTTTGCTGGTTGAAATTCATGGTCAGCACGAACACCAGCGCCTGCTGCATGCCAGCGCCCAGCGCGACATGCTCGATGAATTCGCCGGCCTCGATGGCGAGCGCAAAGCGGTGCGTGAGGCGTGGCAGCACTGGCAGAAACTGCGCGACGAATACCAGCAACTGAAAACCGCCGCCGCCGATCGCGGTGCCCGGCTCGATCTGTTGCAATTCCAGACCCAGGAACTCGCGGCGGCACGGGTCGATGGCATCGACATCGCTGACCTCGAGCAGCAACACAAGCGCGCTGCCCACGCCAGTGAAATGGCCCAGCTTGCCTTGCAAGCCGCTGATCTGCTCGAAGGTGAAGATGGCGAAGCCGCCGCTGATCGGCTCGAAAGCGCGCTGGAAAAACTGCAGCGCATCGCCCACATCGACAGCAGCCAGCAAGCCGCTCACGACAGCCTGCTCGATCTGCTGAGCCAGCTGCGCGATCTCGCTGCCGATGTCCGCCGCTACGGCGAGCACATCGAAATCGATGAACAGCACTATCAAGAGCTCGATGCGCAGCTGACCGCGCTGCACCAGCTTGCCCGCAAGCACCGCTGTGACATGGTCGAGCTACCGGCGCTGTATGCGCGTCTGCAACAAGAGCTCGACACGCTGACCCATTCCAGCGAGCGGCTCGATCAAATGGAAGTCGCCATCGGCAAAGCGCGCGACGCCTACATCGCCGCTGCAGAAAAACTCAGCGCCGGCCGGCAGAAAGCCGCGCAGAAAATGGCCAAGGCGATCAGCGCTACGCTCGAACAGCTGAACATGAAAGGTGGCAAGTTCGAACTCAGCTTGCTGGCACGCGAGGAAAGCGACTGGGCCATCGATGGCCGCGAGAAAATCGAATTCCTGGTCAGCGCCAACGCCGGCCAGCCGCCACGTCCGCTCGGCAAAGTCGCCTCCGGCGGTGAACTGTCGCGGATCAGTCTGGCAATACAAGTGCTGATCTCGCAGAAGAGCCAGCTGTCCTGCATGATCTTTGACGAGGTCGATGTCGGCATCGGCGGCGCCACCGCCGAAATCGTCGGCCGCCTGCTGCGCCAGCTCGGCGAGAAAGCGCAGGTACTCTGCGTCACCCACCAGCCGCAGGTCGCCGCGCTCGGCCACCACCATTACCGTGTGCAGAAAGCCAGCGACGGCAAATCCACCAGCACTGAAGTGGTCATGCTCAGCGCCAAAGACCGCATCGAAGAAATCGCTCGCATGGTCGGCGGCACCACCATCACCGACACCACCCGCAAACACGCCAAGGAAATGCTCGCGGTCGCGCAAACCTAGTAGGC
>CAMLKQ010000266.1 GCA_946480585.1 uncultured Kangiella sp. | reverse complement strand
CTGTATCTGATCGGCGAATGGTGTGGTCAGGACACGGCGATTGCGGTTGCCCGTGATCTGGTCGTGTACCTGCGCCGCAGTGGCGATGATCCGCAACTGAGCCCGTGGCTCAGCTGGCGCAACCACATGCAGAGCAAAATCCATCGCGTGCAGGATCAGATCTGCCGGCATCCGGAAAAACGCTGGTCGCTGGAGGAGCTGGCTGCGGCGGCGCATTTGTCGGTGCGGCATCTGACCCGGGTGTTTCGTGACACCACCGGCATCAGCCTGCACGAATACCAGCAGCAAATTCGGCTCGATCATGCGCGCCGGTTGTTGCAGGACAGTGGCCATTCGGTTGAACGCATTGCCGAGCTGACCGGTTATGGCAGCGCCCGCAGTCTGCGCCGGGCCTGGCGCAGCGCGCACGCCGATGCCCCCTCGGCCCAGCGGCGCGCGTCACGTTTGCAATGACAGCAACATCGACAATGTGCATAGCGGCTGCAGTAGCGGTCGCGCCGCATGCAATGTCATCGGTTGAACGACTGGAAGAGGATTGCCCCATGCTGCAAATGCGACCCAGCTGCGAATGTTGTGACCGACTGCTACCGGCCGACGAAGCCGGGGCGTTCATCTGTTCGTTTGAATGCACGTTTTGTCAGTCGTGTGCCGATACCGTGCTCACCGGCACCTGTCCGAATTGCAACGGGCAATTGCTGCCGCGACCAACCCGGGCGCCAGCATTGTTGCAGCGTTACCCGGCCAGCACCGAGCGTGTGCACAAACCCGCTGGCTGCGCCGAAGCCGTCAGCCAGCGCGGTGTAAATAACTGAGCTTCTGGCCGCGCTGGTGTCAGCCATTTGCTTGAGCTCGGCGGCGATCTTGACTAGGCTCAAGACTCCTTGTGGTCTCACGCCGGTTTGTTGCGCCAATGCTGGATTTTCCCGCCCGTCTCGACGCATTGCTGATACAAGCCGATACCTTGCTGAACGGTTTGCAACGCACGCCGCAGCAATCCCGGGACTGGCATCAGCGCTGGTTGACGGCTGCGTTGCAGCGCTGGTTGCAACAGCAAGCGGATCTCA
The DNA here is from genome assembly GCA_946480585.1 of uncultured Kangiella sp. The sequence continues at coordinate 2,872 of CAMLKQ010000266.1, read as the reverse complement.
GCGATCCGGTGCGTCAGGCCTTGGCGGTATTGCCAGAACGTCTGGCGATGGCCTTGGGCGACAGCCCGCGGCCGTGGCTGCAACAGGTCATTCCCATGCGCCAGCTCGCCGAGTTGGCGGTCAGCACGCTACGCGGCTTTGATCCGTTCAGCGGCCGTCGCAGCGACAGCCTGCCGGCGCAGATTGCCGCGTTGCTGCAAGCGGCGCAGGACAATGCCAGTGCCGATCAGGCCTGTCTGAAGGTGGGCGAAATGCTGCGGCAACACGCCGCGGACATTCGGCCGCTGGAGCAACAGCTGGTCAACAAAGAGCGCCAGCAGCGTCAGCAAAGCGATGCCGCGCGCGGTGTTGCCCGCCTGCTGCAACTGCGGCTCGCTGATGTCATGCTGCCGCAGTTCGCGCTGCCGTTCTTTGATCAGGAATTGCGCAAGCTGCTGCAAATCCTGCATCTGCAACACGGTGAAGGCAGCACCCACTGGGCGCAGGCGATGACCGCGCTCGACAGCGTCATCTGGGCGCTGACCGATACCAACATGGATGCCTTGCGCGCCGCTTACGACAGCCGCATCCAACAGGCGGTGGAGCACCTGCGCGAGCAATTCCGCAATATCCAGCACAATCCCGATGCGCTGGACGATTTTTTCAATGCCTTTGATTTTTATTTGCTGAGCCGATTTTCTGGCCAGCAACCGGCGATGAGCGTCGAGCCCTGGCAGGATCATCAAGACAGCGACAACGCCTGGGCACGCACCGACGATGCCCTGCTGAAAGCGCGCGCGCTGCGCGTTGGCGACTGGGTGGAGTTGACGCTGGAGCCGGGCCGGGTGCGGGCGCGCTTGCTCGACAAGGATCTCAGTCGCGGCATTTACTTGTTCTCCAATCTGTCCGGCTTGCGCGTGGGCCGCTTCACCACGGCCGAACTGACCGAGCGCTTCAATCAGCAGCAGATCCGGGTGATCGATGCCCGACCGGTGCTGTTGGCCGCGTTGCCAACCTTGATCGAGGAACTCGAGAACGAGCTGCTGCAGTTGCAACTCGACAGTCAGCATCTGGCCGAGCAGCAACGCCAGCAGGAAGCTGAGCGGCTGCAACGGCAACTGGAACGGGAACGGGCCGAACAAGCAGCAGCGCGTGCCCGCGAAGAAGCCGCTCGTGAAGTGCAGGCTCGCGCCGAAGCCAAAGCGCGCTTGCTGGCCGAATGCCAGCAAGCCTGTCGCCGCCTGCAAGCCGGTGCCTGGATTGAACTGCGCCAGCAAGGCAGCCCGCTGCAGGCCCAACTCGCGGTCATTCTGAACCGCACCGGCGAGCTGGTGTTTGTCGACCGGCAGGGGCGCAAACTGTTGCAGGCAACGCCGGACCAGCTGGCCGAACAAGTGGCCGAGGCGAGCATTCGCATTCTCGATTACGGCCGCGCACTCGATGACACTTTGCAGCAAATGGTCGCCGAACAACGGCAGAAGAAAGATGCCTGGCAGGGCTGAGGTGCGCTACTGCCAACACGAAATAACGAGGCTGTCCGGAGGGCGCCATGACAACCGATGACAAACGCGAGAGTCAGCGCTGGGCGCGCCGCGAGCGAGCGTACATCCAGCTGCTGTTCGACAACGGCGGTGCGGTGCATGTCCAGACCGAAGATATCTCGGCCGGCGGCTTTCGCGCCGCGCTGGCTGCGCCACTGGCCGAAGGCAGCATCCTGCATGTGGTGATTGAGCTCAGCTCCAGCCAGTCGCGCTATTTGCTCGCCGCCGAAGTGCGCTGGTGCCGCGCGCTGGCATCGGATCAGTATCATGTCGGCTTTTCCCTGCTCGATGCTCGCGACACCGACTACGCGGCCTGGCAGCAGTTTGCCGGCGCGCTGGACGAGGAGCAGTGAATCTCCGCATGGCAGTAAAAGCAAACCCGATTGGCGAGCTGTCTCATTCACGTTACCGTGAACCAGGGGCTACTGAGTCATCTGCTCAATCAGAAAAGAAAAAGGCCCGCTTACCGGGCCTTTTTCTTTTGCGCGAATGACTCTTGCAAGCTTGTCTACTTGCAAAATCGTCTGGTGCGCGAGGTGTCGCCAGATTACTTGAACGAGAACCGGAAGTAGGCACCGTAGAAGCGGGTGGAGTAATCCCCGTCGTAGCCATAATCCGTTTCATAGTCGACCTGGTCGCGGTGGTATTCCAGGCCCAGACCGAGCATCGGTGTGAAGTTGATCTGTACGGCAAGCAGCGTACGAATCACGTCCTCATCGCGAGTATCGAGGCTGATGAAGCGATCCGACAGCTCGGCAATCAATTCGACTTTGCTGCCGGGCTGAAAACGCCAGCCGGCGCGCAGCTGATGGCCAACGCCATCTTCCTCATAATCGTCGTCGTCGAAACCGCCATCTTCATCTTCGGTGATGCTCTGGCTGGCCAGCGAAATATCACCATAGATCGCCATCGTTTCCATCGGGGCAAAGCGGCCACCGACACCGGCGGTAAACACGACATCGGTGACGCTGTAGTCGTCATCGAAGTCAACCGCAGTGGATTCGAGCGCGAGCGGGAAATAAACATAATCGCCGACCCCGATGCTGCCGCGGACCCGGAAGCGGGCTTCGTCACCGTCATAGTCATTGCTGTCGGCGCCAAACAGGCCGACATCGACGGAGGTAAAGCGCGGACCTTCGGCGTGTGCGATGGATGCGGTCAGGGCGAACAGGGCGGATGCCAAAACAACGTTTCTCACGATCTCTCCATAATCCAGATTGGCCCGCAGGGCGGGGCGGCGCATGGTAGCGAGTTTTGCCTGCGCAGACCAGTTGTCGCGGCCAGACCGTTGCCATTCCGGCACTGTGGTGGCAGTTGGCCGCGTCTGCCTCAGGGCTTGGGGGTCACGCAGC
>CAMLKQ010000265.1 GCA_946480585.1 uncultured Kangiella sp. | reverse complement strand
TGAATCTTTTTGACATCACGGCCACCGTAGATCAGGTTGATGATCGCACGGGTACCGGTGACGGCAGTGAACATCGAGGCCAGAATGCCGATACAAAGCGTGACGGCGAAGCCCTTGATGGTGCCCGAACCCACACCGAACAACACCAGACCGGAAATCAGGTTGGTCAGGTTCGAGTCGGTAATGGCCTGCGAGGCTTCATCGTAACCACGCTGGATTGCCATGGCCGGCGACATGCCACCGCGCATGTCTTCGCGGATACGCTCGTTGATCAAAACGTTGGCGTCGACCGCCATAGCAACACCGAGCACCAGACCGGCGATACCGGGCATGGTCAACACCGCCCCCGGGATCAGCGACATCACCGCAACCGTCAGCGCCAGGTTCATGAACAGCGCGATGTTGGTGGCAATGCCAAACACTTTGTATTTGAGCAGCATGAAGCCCATGACGGCAGCCAGCGCGATCGCCATGGCTTTCATGCCCATGTCGATGTTGTCCTGACCCATCGACGGACCGATGGTGCGTTCTTCGACGATCTGGATCGGTGCGGTCAGCGCGCCGGAACGCAGCAGCAAGGCGAGCTCCTGCGCTTCCGCTGGCGAACCAACACCGGTGATTTCAAAGCTCGGACCGAACACGCCGTTGATGCGGGCCGCGTTGATGACCTTGACCACCCGCTCCTGCCGCACCGGCACCATCTGGCCGTCGACTTCTTCGTAAATTGGTTTGAACTCGATCAGCACCGACGCCATCTGTTTGCCAACGTTGGCCTTGGTGTTGGCCAGCATGCGCTGACCGCCCTTGCCGTCGAGATCGACACTGACTTTCGGGAAATTGTTCTGGTCGAGACCACTGCGGGCGCCAACGACGTTTTCGCCGCGGACGATCACCTGCTTCTTGACCAGATGCGGCTGACCGTTGATTTCGTACAGCAGCTCGGAATCGGCCGGAATACGGCCGGCAAGTGCGTCCTGAACGTCGCGGTCTTCATTGACCATGCGGAATTCAAGCGTTGCAGTCGCGCTCAGGATTTCGCGGGCACGGGCCGAATCCTGCACGCCCGGCAATTGCACCACGATGCGCTCGGCACCTTGACGCTGGATCACCGGTTCGGCAACGCCGAGTTCGTTGACCCGGTTGCGCAGAATGGTCAGGTTCTGTTCGACCGCTTCGCTGCGCGCGGTGCGCAGCGCTTGATCCGACAGCGCGGCATTCAAATAGAAGAATTCACCTTCGCTGCCATCGGTCACGACCAGATCAGGGTTCTGCCGGCGCACGGCGATAATCGCCTTGTCACGGCTGTCGGCATCGCGGAAACGCACCTGCACGCCGCCTTCGGCGCGGCGCTGCGACGAGGCATAACGCAGACCTTCTTCGCGCATCAGCGACTTGAAGTCTTCCGCCATCTGCTCTTCGCGCTTGCCGAGCGCGGTTTCCATGTCGATTTCGATCAGGAAATGGATACCGCCACGCAAATCCAGGCCGAGCTTCATCGGGCTGGCACCAAGCGCCGTCAACCACGCCGGTGTTGCCGGTGCCAGGTTCAAGGCTACGGTGACATCGCCACCGAGCGCCTTGCGCACCAGCTGTTGTGCTTTCAGCTGATCTTCGGTGTTGTTGAACCGAATCAGGAAATTTTCGCCCTGCTGTTCCACGCTCTTGAACGGTAGCTTGGCGTTATTGAGTACCTCACGCGCCTGCGCGATTTGCGCTTCGGTCAGCTGGGCACTGCGCTGCGCCGACAGCTGCAAGGCCGGATCTTCGCCGTACAGATTGGGCAGGGAGTAGATGATGCCGAACAGGAAGACAATGCCAATCAGCAGATACTTCCAGACCGGATATGTGTTGATCGGCCGTACAGCCGGAGTCCCGAAAAGCATGAGGGTGAATCCTTGAATCCCGCGCGTTCTTGAGCACCGTTGGCGCAGACAACGAGGTCTGCTTTCACGGCATCCGGAAAGCAAGCGGGGAGCGTTTTGGCGCTCCCCGGCTCCGAATCAGTTGCTGTAAACGTTTTCGATGGTGCCTTTCGGCAGCGTGGCCGACACGGCGTGTTTCTGAACAATGATCTGCTCATTGTCGTTCAGCGCCACCACGACGAACTGATCCTTGATCTTGACGATCTTGCCGACGATGCCACCGATGGTGACGACTTCATCGCCTTTCTGGATCGCTTCCAGCATGGCCTTGTGCTCTTTGGCACGCTTCGACTGCGGACGAATCAGCATGAAGTAGAAAATCAGGCCGAAGATCACCAGCATGATAATCGGCTGCCACGGCGAGGCAGCGGCACCAGCAGGAGCCGCACCGGCGGCAGCAACAACAGTCAGAAGGCTCACGTTTTGTTCCTCTTACTTACTCAGTTTTTGTGTTGTCTGTAGTGACATAGTTACCGTCAATTGCCGGGGTTTTCCGGCCCAGACGGGTGTAGAAGCTATCCACGAAGGCGGCAAGGGTACCGGTTTCAATGGCCCCGCGCAAACCGGCCATCAAGCGTTGGTAATAGCGCAGGTTGTGGATGGTGTTGAGTCGGCCGCCGAGGCCTTCATTGCATTTGTCGAGGTGATGCAAATAGGCACGGGAGTAGCGCTGGCAGGTGTAACAGTCGCAGCCCTCTTCCACCGGCCGCTCGTCGCTGCGGTATTGCGCATTGCGCAGCCGCACCACGCCATCGCTGGTGAATAAATGAGCATTGCGGGCGTTGCGGGTCGGCATCACGCAGTCGAACATATCGACACCACGCCGCACCGCTTCGACGATATCTTCCGGTTTGCCGACGCCCATCAGATAACGCGGCCGATCGGTCGGCAGCTGATGGGTGACACCATCAAGCACGCGTAGCATTTCCGGTTTCGGCTCGCCGACCGACAGGCCGCCGATGGCATAACCGTCAAAGCCAATCTGGGTCAGTCCGGTCAGTGATTTGGCGCGCAGGTCCAGATGCATGCCGCCCTGAACGATGCCGAACAGCGCCGACGGATTGCCCTCATGCGCCTTCTTGCTGCGCTCGGCCCAGCGCAGGCTGAGCTCCATGGATTTCTTGGCGACTTCCCAGCTGGCCGGATACGGCGTGCATTCGTCGAAGATCATGACGATATCCGAACCCAAACTGCGCTGAACCTGCATCGAACGTTCAGGATCAAGCCAGACTTCGGAACCGTCGATGGGTGAGCGAAAGCGCACCCCGGCTTCGGAGATCTTGCGCATCGCGCCAAGGCTGAACACCTGAAAGCCGCCGGAGTCGGTCAGGATCGGCCCCTGCCAGCCGCCAAAGCCGTGCAGGCCGCCGAATTTTTCCATCAGCTCCGGGCCGGGCCGCAGCATCAGGTGAAAGGTATTGCCGAGGATGATCTGGGCACCGAGGTCTTTGACCTCGTCCGGCGTCACGGTCTTGACCGCGCCGTAGGTGCCGACTGGCATGAAAGCCGGAGTCTCGACGACACCGCGGGCAAAGGTCATGCGGCCACGACGGGCCGGACCATCGGTGCCAAGCAGTTCGAATTGCATGCCGCTCATGCGCCGGCCGCCTGATTTTGCGGCGCATCATCTCGAGTCAGGAACATCGCATCCCCATAAGAAAAGAATCGGTACTTTTGTTCTACAGCTTCACGGTAAGCCGCGAGGATGTGTTCCCGGCCGCTGAATGCCGACACCAGCATGAGCAGGGTCGATTGCGGCAGGTGGAAATTGGTGATCAAGGCATCCACCACCCGGAACCGGTAACCCGGATAGATGAAGATGGTGGTGTCGCCGGTGCCGGATTCAAGGGCGCCGCCAGCTGCGGCCGACTCCAGCGAGCGCACCGAAGTCGTGCCGACGGCAATCACCCGGCCACCGCGGGCCCGGGTTTCGGCCACCGCCTGTACCACTGCGGGACTGACCTCGAACCATTCCGAATGCATGGTGTGCTCTTCGATGCGCTCGACCCGCACCGGCTGAAACGTACC
>CAMLKQ010000264.1 GCA_946480585.1 uncultured Kangiella sp. | reverse complement strand
TCGCCGACATGGCTGACCGCCATGAAGCGCGCACCGCAGCGCCGGCTTCACGCCAGCCCGGCGCGGCGCTGCGGTCAACCAGCGACAACGCCGCGCACGATCATGACGCCGACATCGGCCCGGTGCAGCAAGCGGTCACACGCGATGATGCGTGGCACGTGCTAAGTGAAGCGTTGGGAAATACGAGTGCGGCACAGCGTGACTGGTTGCTGCGTCACGGCTATGCCGCGATGCCGGCCCATGCCGATCTCGATCCGTCGGCGTGGGCGCACGTGCACGCGCAAGCGGTCGCCGGCGACAGCGCCGCCATCGATCACTATGCGGCGCTAATGGCATTGCGCGGCGACGCAGATGCGGTGGCGTGGTTGCAATTGAGTGCCGCCAATGGTTCGACGTTGTCGCTGATCCGGCTCGCGCACTGGCATGCACTTCAGTCCGCGCCCGAAGATCAGCTCACGGCGCAAGCCTGGCGCTTGCTCGCGATGCAGCGCGGCGATCCGCTCGCGGCTTTGCTGGCAAGTGATTCCGCGACTGCCGCCGATGCGGATGTGGTCGCAGCGCGCGCTTTTCAGTTGCAGCAACAACTGGAAGCGCTGCGCTATCGGCAGGGATTGGCGGCCTTCGTCTTCGAACCGTTTCCGGCGTACTAGTCCGCGCAGTCGTACCCGGTGAAACCGGGCATTGCAGAACGCGATGCCCGATTCACTGCCCCCCGCTGGCGCAGGTGTCACGGCGCCGTTTCATCAATCGTTTCGCACAGGCGCTTTTTGTCGGTCGCCTGCTTCCAGACAAGATGGGCCTGTGGCCTCGCCTGCTCCAGCGCATCCTGAATTTCCGTGCCCTTGATCTGGTAATCGAGCAGGCAGCTCGAGACCTGCTGGATCGCCTGCTGCCGAAACTGTTGCAGCGCCAGCTCCGAGACCGAACACAGTCTGCCGAGCGCGAGGTGGCCACCGATTTCCTGCAGGCGGGCGAGCACGGCGCCGCGACCAGCCAGCGATTCCGGACAGCTTGCACCCGCGTTCGCCACAGGTACGAACGCACCGATCAGCATCACGAAACCGGCAACACGAAAACGAAAACCATTGAACACCATGACAGGCCTCCTCGCAATGTCGTGAGAAAAAACGTCGTGAAAGAAGACGTCGAAAAAAAAGCCCGCCACGTGCCAAGGCTGGCACGTGGCGGTCGCAGGACAACTCAGTGTTGGTCGCCGACCAGCATGTCGGCGAGCGCATCCCATAATGCCAAGCGGGCATTTACCGCATGGCGTGCCGCCAGGATCAGTTCTGCTTGCTTGACCGGATCGTCCCGCAGCAACTCGCGAATGATCCGCTCCGCTGCCGGCCCGTGATCATCGCCATCCAGTTCAATGTGCCGTTTGAGGTAATAGACAAACGCCGGCGCAGTGGTCGGGTCGACGGTCCAGTCTTTCAGCAGGCTGTTGAACATCATCGGAATGACGTTTTCGCGGCCGAAGAAAAAACTGCCCAGCACTTCGTGGGTTGAACCATGACAGGCGGTTTGCAAGGTCGACAGCACGAAACTCGCCACCGGGATCGGTGCTTCCACTCGCTCAAGTGCCTGCGCCACCGGAAAGCCTTCGCGAACATAGCGAATGAAAGCCTGAATAGCGCTGCAATCAGCGCCCACCTCCCGCATCGCCCGCAGGTACAGGTCAAAATGACTGGCATGCCCGCCGGTGCCGGTTTCATCGCTTTCTTCACCGATGACGATTTCGTTGATCAAACGCGCCGCACTGGCGTTGACCGGCGGCAGCCAGGGCACGCTGACGCAGGTCAGATCGCGCTGCAGTCGCTTGACCAGCGACATGAAATCCCAGACGGCATAGACATGCCACTGCATGAAAATACGCAACTGATGCGGGCTACGGACACAGGCAAAAACACGATGCTTGCCCAGCGCCGCCATTCCTTGGCGCAGCTGATCAAAATCACGGATTGCCCGGTCTGCGGAGCGGCACTCTTGCACGGCTGACGACAACATGATGCCTCCTCGAAATCACCATTCGGCCTATCGACTGCATCCGTGCACAACGTTCCGTGCATACATCTAAGTCTGCGCCCGCGCGGCAAATTGTGACCGGTATCACAGCACAACAAAGCGCTACGATTTCCTCCATCGCGATACAAAATACCGAACATTCGAAACATGACAGTTTGATTCCAAAGCTGAATGACGCGAGTCATTTCCATGCCGCTTTTATGCTGATCGAATTGATGATGTATCGGTTTGTATGATCTTCATGGCGGCTTTGTATCGAATGCCACTTTTTTGACGACTGGCGAATTTTGCCGTTCGGTGTTAGATCCGAATGGTGCGCGGATCGCAAGGTGTCGGTTCGCCATGGGTGCTGCGCCAGTTGCCCGGCGACCCCAACTGTGTGCTTCACGAATGGAGGTGTATCGTGGCTTCGATCTTCAAGTTGTTCGGTGATTCCCCGGCGGCAGCACCGGAGCGGGCGGCGAGTCCGGTTCCGGCGGCAAAACCTGTACCCGTCGCCACCACCGCCGGATCGATTCAGCACGATCCACGCTTGGTCGGTGAATTGATGCAGGACCATGTCAATCTGGTCACCCATTTCACCAATTTGATGCCGCTGCTGCGGCAAGGCGATGTCCGTGGCTTCCGCTCACAGCTCGCGGCATTCAAGACCGAATTTCAGGGTCACATCATCAAGGAAAACGTCAAGTTCTACGTTTACCTGGAACAGTCGCTGGCCGGTGATGAAACCAATATCGAATTGATGCGGGACTTTCGCCGTGAAATGAATGCGATCAGTCGCGCCGTGGTCAGTTTCTGCAACAAGTACATGGACGCGGAAATGCATCTGGCGGCGATGCGCCAGTTCGAACAGGAATCCGGCGAAATCGCCGCTGCGCTGCTGGCCCGCATCGAGCGGGAAGAACGCGATTTGTACGCGCTTTATCACTGATCGTGTAGCGCAGCTTTCTCCGCTTCCGATGGGTGGCAGGCGGCGCGGTGATGCCGGTTGTCGTAACCACTGACCTGGTTATCTGATGACGCCTTGAACGTGGCCACTGGCCGTTCCGGCGAGGGCGCTGCAGGCGAGGAAGGTTGCAGCGCCGACAACGCGTTGACCCGAACCCGCATGCCGGCGACAACGCCCATCGGAAGCCCTTTTCAGCCGCAGCGACCCGGCAACAACGGCGATCCGGCAACGATCATCGCGTCGTCGCATTCAACCGCCAATGGCAGCCCGCAGCACATTCAAACCCAGGTGCACCAACACGGCGGCCCAGATGCTTTGGCTGCGCTCGTACGTGAGTGCGTAACCCAATCCGGCCAACGCTGCAAAGATGGCGAACAACCAGCCGCCGGCCAGATGCACCACACCAAACAACAGCGCGACGACAAGCAAGCACGGCCAACGTGGCAAACGTTGCTGTAATGGCGCCTGCACCAGTCCGCGGAAAAACGCTTCTTCAGCCAGCGTGGAGAAAAAGTTGCTGAACGCGAAACCGAGCAACATCCCAAACGCCAGCGGCTGCCACTGCAAGAATCCCAGCGCGAACGCCAAACCGAGTGTCAGCAATGGCAGCGCGAAAGCGCCGAACAGGAACTGCCGATCCCGCCACGGCCAGGCAAACCGCCACGGCAGGTACAGCATCAACAGAATGCCCAGCAGCGCCTTGCCGGTATTGAGGCTGTAAGCACCAACCGGCAGCCGCTGAAATCCCGGCACCACACCGAAGCCGAACGCCAGCGCCAAGGGAATCAAAACAATCAGCGCCAATGGCCAGCGACGCCACGCTTCCAGCACCGCGAGCAGGACCAGCGCGGCCAGCAGCGGCCAGGGTCCGGAGGCACCGTGGGCACCGTAAGCAATCGCCACTGCCGAACCCGCAAATCCAAGACGAAGAAGCGGTTGGCGCAGGGTCGGTTGGAGCGAGGCCGGCTGGAGCGAGG
>CAMLKQ010000263.1 GCA_946480585.1 uncultured Kangiella sp. | reverse complement strand
GCGCATTGCTGGAAGTAATGGCGCAGCACCTCACCGACCGGATTTTCCAGATTGCCGTAGCTCGCCATGAAGTGAGCGAGTGCGGCATTGCGATGACCGTAGTTCGCTTCCGAGTTGGCGACCTCGCCATCAAAATCGATTTGGCTGTTGCCAGTTTCGGTGCGCAGAAAATCGCGTACGCAGGCCCACGCATCGCCGGTCATAGTTAGCAGTCGGTCCACCACCACCAGGGCCCCGGCATTGATGAACGGATTGCGCGGAATGCCCTGCTCGTATTCGAGCTGTACCAGCGAGTTGAACGGGTTGCCACTGGGTTCGCGACCAACCCGTTGCCATAGCCGCTCGCCATCCTGTGCCAAGGCCAGCGCCAGCGAAAAGGTCTTTGCCACGCTCTGCACTGAGAATGGCGTCCGCCAATCACCGGCGCCGCACAGCCCGCCTTCGACGCTTGCCAGCGCGATACCGAATTGCTGTGGATTGACGGCGGCAAGCGCCGGAATGTAATTGGCGACGCGACCCTGGCCGATCAGTGGCCGGATGTCTCGGACAATGTCATCCAACAGGGTTTGCTCATCCATGACAGGCGGCTGCTTATTGTGGGGCGGGTTGCCATTCTAGCCGAAGCCCTGTCGCCGCCTGGGCGTCTTCGCCGTGCCGGCATCCGTCAAAAAGGCTGCTATGTTTACAGCCAGTGTTCGCCTGCTGATGACGTTATCTTGTTGCCTCGCCATGAGTTCGCTTCGGCGCCATCCACACAGAATGATGGCCGTTCCGGACGCAGCTATCGGGTCGCCGCTGTGCTGTGCGTGCTGGTGGTGTTGGTCATCGTCGCCCAGGCACTGCATGGCACCGAGCTGCGAGTGCCGTATTTCAACGCCCTGCATGTGATGGTGGAGCAGCTGTCGATTGCGATGAGTCTGCTCATCGCCTTGATGGCGTGGTTTCGCACCGAAGGCAGCAGTCGCCACCGGGTGTTCGCGGTCGGCTTTCTGGTCGCCGCCGTGCTCGACATGTTGCACGTCGCGTCTTATGCCGGCATGCCGGCGCTTATCACTGCCAATGATCCGCACAAGGCAATCGTGTTCTGGCTGGCGGCGCGTTTTACCATCGTGTTGTCGGTGCTCGCGACACTGGTGCCGGTACAGCAGCAGCGCATCGCCACGCTTGGGCTGCTCGCGTATGGCATCGGCGTCACCGTCATTGGCCTGCTGATACCCAGTCGTTTGCCGGCGTTCTATGTGTCGGGTGAAGGCCTGACGCCACTCAAGGTCGTGCTGGAGTGGTGCATCACGCTGAGCTATTTCGCGCTCGCCATGTATGTTGCTCGCCGCCGTGATCACAGCTTGCCGAATGACAAGATGGCTGCCGGTCTGTTGGTGCTGGCGATTGGTGAACTGCTTTTCACCCAATATCGCGAAGTCGATGGCCTCGGCAATGCCGCTGGCCATGTTGCCAAGATCGCCGGTCAAGTGTTTTTGTTGTTGGCGGTGATCGAGGCGCGCTTGCTGCGACCGTATCGTCAGCTGGACCGTGCCCAGCACGAGCACACCGCCGCGCTGGAACGGATGAATGCGTTATTTGCCGGTGCGCCGCTCGGCATTCTGGTGACTGATCTCAGCGGTCGCATCGTGCGCAGCAACCGAACGGCGGAAGAATTGTTTCGTGCAACGCCGGGCCAGCTGACTGGCCTGGCGATCGATGCACTGGTGCCGAGCGAACTTCGTCACCGGCATCCCGGCCATCGCGAGCAGTATCAGCAGGCGGCACGCAACATCACCATGAGCGCTCGCCCGGAATTGGAAGCACAGCGACTCGATGGCAGTCGTTTTTATGTCTCGGTGGCGCTGGCACCACTGGAGTGGGATGGCAAGGCACACACGCTGGCGTTCATCAGCGATGTCAGCGTGCAGGTGGCGCAGGTCCACAAACTGAAGTGGCTGACCCAGCACGATGAGTTGACCAAGTTGCCGAACCGGTGCGCCATTGAGCAAGTGTTGGCGCGACAACTTGATGGTGGCCATGGCGCCGTGGTGGCGCTGGGTCTCGATGCCTTGAAGCGGGTCAATCAGGTATTTGGTCACGAGATCGGCGACAAATTACTGACTGCGGTTGGTGCCCGTATTCATGCGGCGATGCGGCCGGGTGAAGTGCTGGCTCGTTTGCAGGGCGACACTTTTGTTGTGATCCTGCCCGGCGAACACGACGGACTCGTCCGTGCGCGCGAATTGCTGACGGCATTTCAGGCACCATTTTCGTTGACTGACGATGTGGTGCTGCATGCGTCGGCCACCGGAGGTTATGTCAGCTACCCGGACGATGGTCGCGAGCCGGCGCAGTTGCTGCAAAACGCCGAGTTGGCAATGGCCGCTGCCAAGCGCACCCAGCGCCGTGGCATCGCCGGCTTCGATGCGGCGCAACCAATGCGCGCCAAACGCTGGCTGGAGCTGGCTTCGCGTCTGGAAGATGCCAAGGCTGATGGCCAGTTTCATTTGCTCTATCAACCGCGCGTGCGTCTCACCGATGGCACCGTTGCCGGTTTCGAAGCCCTGTGCCGCTGGCATGATGGCCAACATCATATCAGTCCGGTTGAGTTCATTCCGGTGGCGGAGGAAACCGGCTACATCGTCGAGCTCGGTCGCTGGATCGCCGACACGGCATTGGCGCAGGCTGGCGAGTGGCAGCGCAGCGGATTCGCGTTTGGCCGCATCGCCATCAACTTGTCACCGCGGCAACTGGCCGACGGCGGTTTGATTGCTTTTCTGCGTGATAGCTTGCAGCGGCACGGCCTAGCGCCGTCGCAGCTGGAATTGGAGATCACCGAAACCGCAGCGATGGAAAACCTCGACTGGGCACTGCCGCAGATCCGTGCGCTCGCCGAGCTTGGCATCTGCATTGCGTTGGACGATTTCGGTACCGGCTATTCGTCCTTGTCGTATCTGCAAAGCCTGCCGCTGTCGGTGCTCAAAATCGATGCGGCGTTCGTTCGGCAACTGCACAGCGAAACCGGCCAATCGGTTGCGCGAACGGTGATCGCGTTGGCGCGTAGCCTTGGTTATAGCGCCGTCGCCGAAGGTGTCGAAACCGAGGCGCAGAAAGTCTGGTTGCGCGCGCAAGGCTGTGACGAAATGCAAGGCTACTTGGAAGCACGACCGTTGTCGGTGGAGCAGACGCAGCACTATCTGCAGCAGCGTTCGGCGGCGTCCGCCGAGCCGGCGCTGGAGTAACAACTGCACTTGTCGATTCGATGAATGGTGCAAACAAAAAGCCCGCAGTCGCGGGCTTTTTGTTTGCTGAGAGTCAGTGCAAGAATTATTTCAGACCGGCATCGGCCCGCAGCGCGTCGGCCTTGTCCGTGCGTTCCCAAGTGAAGGTGTTGTACTGCTTGCCTTTGTACTCGATGACATCGGGCGTGCGGCCGAAGTGGCCATAGGCCGCCGTCGGACGGTAGATCGGGTGCAGCAGATCCAGCATCTTGGTCAGGCCATACGGGCGCAGATCGAAATGCCGGCGGATCAGCTCAACGAGCTTGTCATCGCTGACTTTGCCGGTGCCGAACGTGTTGACCGAAATCGAGGTCGGCAGCGCCACGCCAATCGCGTACGACACCTGAATTTCGCAGCGGTCCGCGAGGCCGGCGGCAACGATATTCTTGGCGACATAACGACCGGCATACGCGGCCGAGCGATCAACCTTCGACGGATCTTTGCCGGAGAACGCACCGCCGCCGTGACGGGCCATGCCGCCGTACGAGTCGACGATGATCTTGCGACCGGTCAGGCCGCAATCACCGACCGGACCGCCGATGACAAACGAACCGGTCGGGTTGATGTGGAACTGCGTGTCCTTGTGAATCCACTGCGCCGGCAGCACGTGCTTGATGATGAGCTCCATTACACCTTCGCGCAGATCGCTGTATTTGACGTCCGGGTTGTGCTGGGTCGACAGCACCACGGCATCGACCGC
>CAMLKQ010000262.1 GCA_946480585.1 uncultured Kangiella sp. | reverse complement strand
AAGCGGGCTGGTATCAACAACGTCGCGCTGATGACGGATGACTCCGCATTGGAAGACGACAAGCGGCGCAAGAACAAGTAATGGCCAAACACCCGACGTACAGGGCAGATGAGCCGAAGCTGGGCGTGCCGCTGGCCATCGCGGCCACCGGCCATGTACTGCTCATCGCGCTGTTGGCGCTGCATTTCAATTGGCACAGTTACGAGCCGACCCCGCTCGCGGGCGAGCTGTTGGATGCGCCGACCATCGATATCAGCGAAGTCAAAAAGATCCAGCGCCAGAGCAAGCAGCGCAAGCAGGATGTCCAGCGGGTCGAGCAGGAAAAGATCGAAAAAGAGCAGGAACTGGAACGGATAAAGGAGCTCGAAGCCGAGGCCGAGCGCCAGCAGCTTGCCGAACAGCAGCGTCTGGCAGAAGAACAGGCCCGTGAGGAAGTCCGGCGCAAGGAAGACGAGGCCAAGCGCATTGCGCTGGAAAAGAAAAAGCAGCAGGAAGAGCGCGAGCAGAAGGAAAAAGCCGAGGCGGAGAAGAAACGCAAGTCGGAAGAAGAGAAAAAACGCAAAGCCGAAGAAGAAAAGAAAAAGAAAGAAGCGGAAGCGAAAAAGAAAAAAGAAGAGGAAGAGAAGCGACTCAAAGCCGAAGCCGAGAAGAAACGCAAAGCCGAGGAGGCCAAGCGTCGC
The DNA here is from genome assembly GCA_946480585.1 of uncultured Kangiella sp. The sequence continues at coordinate 3,292 of CAMLKQ010000262.1, read as the reverse complement.
GCTCAGCAGGAAGCGGATCTGGAAGCGCAGATGGAGGCCGAAGCAGAAGCCTCTGCAGCGCGCCGGCAACAAGTGTTGTCGGAGGTCGACAAGTACAAGGCGCTGATTTACAACAAGGTCAAGCGCAACTGGATCGTGCCGGCCAACCCGGTCGGCGATTGTCGGGTGCAGGTTCGCTTGGGGCCGGGCGGTATTGTGCTCGATGTCAGTGATGGTATCGGTGATGCCGTGCTCTGCCGTTCGGCGGTAGCTGCGGTACGGAAAGCCGAACCGCTGCCGGTACCAACGGAACCGGATGTGTTTGAAGAATTGCGGGTCATCAATTTCAAGATGGATCCGAAGGACGCCAATTGAGCGGACGCGCCAGACGCGGTGCGTGAAAACAGGAATCGTGGAAACAATGAAGATGCGTTTTTTGAAATGGTTGTCAGTGCTGGTGTGGTCGGCAGCGATGTTGACGCCGGCACACGCGGCGCTGGAAATTGTCATCACCGAAGGCATGGACGATGCACGCCCTGTCGCGATTGTGCCGTTCCAGTGGAATGGCACCACGGTTGCGCCACCGCAGGACATGGCAGAAATTATTGCGCGTGATCTGGAGCGCAGCGGCCGGTTTCGCCCGATGGCGGTTGGTGACATGCCGGAGCGGCCGTTTGTTGCGGGTCAGGTCAATCTGGCGGCGTGGCGCAACAAAGGCATCGAAGCGGTTGTCGTCGGCAAGATGATGGAGACGGCGCCGGGCCAGTTCCAGATCGGCTTTGAGTTGGTCGATGTGTTCAAGGGCCGCGACAAGAGCGCGACCGCCATGGGCAGCAGTGCCGTGATTGAAGCGCGCCAACATTTGGTGCCGAGTGCTGGCGTGCGCATGCACGCGCACAAGATGGCCGACATCATTTACGAAAAATTGACCGGTGAGCGTGGCGCGTTTGCGACCCACATTGCGTATGTAAATATTGATCGCAGTGATCGCCTGCCGTACAAACTTTTTGTCGCCGATTCTGACGATTACAACCCGCGCGTGATTGCCTCCAGCACCGAACCGCTGATGTCACCGGCATGGGCCAAAGATGGCCGTCGGCTGGCGTACGTCAGTTTTGAGAAAGGTCGCTCGCAGTTGTTTGTGCAGGACATTTACACCGGCCAGCGGCAAGTTGTTGCGGCGTTCCCGGGTCACAACGGCGCGCCGGCGTGGTCGCCGGATGGCAGCAAACTGGCAATGTCGCTGTCGCACGAAGGCAACCCGGAAATCTACGTTTACGATGTTGCAACGCGGCAGTCCCGGCGTATCACCACCACCGGTATCGGCATCATTGACACCGACCCGACCTGGTCGCCAGACGGTCAGTACATCGCCTTCACCTCGGACCGTGGCGGCAAACCGCAGGTCTATCGGGTCCATCTGGCGTCCGGTCAGACCCAGCGGATGACCTTCGAGGGGGACTACAACTCCGAGCCGGAATACAGCCCGGACGGCAAGAAACTGGTCATGATCAACCGGACAGCGGGGCAATTCCGGGTCGGCATTCAGGATTTGGCCTCCGGCAGCCTGCAAGTGTTAACAGATACCCAATTAGATCAATCACCTAGCTTGGCACCGAACGGCAGCATGGTAATATACGCGACCCTTCACAGGGGGCAGCAGGTGCTGGCGGTCGTTTCCACCGACGGCCGCTTCAAGGCACGGTTGCAAGCGCGCAAGGGTGAAGTGCGCGCGCCGGCGTGGTCGCCGTTCCTGGATTGAGTTTGTGGTGCCCGGCCATGCGGCTGGGCATTTGTGCTTGTTTATTGGTCTGTTCCTTTTAGGCGGGAGTCTAACAATGTCGATTTATCAAATGGGGAAGAACGTCGTTCTGGCTTTGGTCGTTGCCGGTCTGGCTGCTTGCGCCAGCAAGCAAACTGAAACCGACACCAGCGCCAGCAGCAATGCCGGTACTGACACCACCACCACCCAGCCGATTCAGCAAGGCCCGAGCGCCGAAGAGCTGGCTCGTCTGGCTGACATCGAAGCCCGCAAAGCGCGCGTCATTTACTTCGAATTCGACGATGCCAACATCAAGCCGGAATACCGTGACCTGCTGGCTGCCCACGGCGCCTTCTTGGCCAAGAACCCGGGCCTGACCGTTACCGTCGAAGGTCACTGCGACGAGCGCGGCACTCCGGAATACAACGTTGGCCTCGGCGAGCGTCGTTCGAACGCCATCAAGCAAGTGCTGCAGAGCTACGGCGTGCAGGCTTCGCAGATCAAGACCGTGTCGTACGGCGAAGAAAAGCCGGCCAACCCGGGTCATGACGAAGCTGCCTGGGCGCAAAACCGCCGTGGCGTGCTGTCCTACGAAGGCTAATTGATGTCGATGCAACAAGTGAAAGCGGTGGTTTCGGCCACCGCTTTACTGTCATCACTGCGACCGCTGTTGTGCGCTGTGGCGCTGACAGCGGCCGTTGTCCCGGCCGCGCACGCGGCAGCGCCCGTTGTCAGCGCTGCGACCGAGCAGCAACAGCGAGTGCAGCAAAGCACCGTTCAGGTTCAGCAGGAACAGCAGCGCGATCGGCTCATCGCCGACATGCAGATCCAGATCACGACGCTGCAAGAAGAAATCCGGATGCTGACCGGACGCCTTGAAGAGCAAGACCACAAGATTTCCCAACTGCTGGAACGGCAGCGCGAGCTGTACCGCGACATTGATCGCCGGTTGTCCGGTGCCAGCGGTGATGTGAGCAGCAATGAACCGGCGACGGTCAATACCGTGCCGTCGTTGCCGGAACCTGCCGTGACCGAACCGACCGTCGTCGCGACGCCGGTTGTCACCGAGCCGGCCAATCCGAGCAAACCGGCCAGCAGCAAGGACGTCGAGGCCGAACAAAAAGCCTACGATGCCATTTTCCCGCTGGTGCGCGCCAAGCAGTACAGCGAAGCGGCAAAGGCCTATCTCGCGTTTCTGCAGCAGTACCCGGATGGCCGCAACGCGGCAAATGCCCGCTACTGGCTGGCCCAGGTGTATTACGTCCAAGCCTCTTATGAAGAGGCCGAGACCCAGTTCAAGCTGGTGCTGAGTGAATACGGCGACTCGCCAAAAGCGCCGGATGCCATGCTCAAGCTGGCTGAAATCGAGAAACGGCGTGGTGCCAATGCAGCCGCCAAAACGCTGTTTCAGCAAGTCATTCAGCGGTACCCCGGCAGTTCGTCCGCGCAGGTTGCGCAGCAACGCCTGCAGGAATTGCGTTAATCCCTCTTCTAGACTGGCGGCACGCGCCGCCAGTTTTCTGTGACAGCCATGACCCGTTTGCGTCTCAC
>CAMLKQ010000261.1 GCA_946480585.1 uncultured Kangiella sp. | reverse complement strand
AATATTTTGAACACGTGTAGCTTTTCACTAAACAAGTGAGTATCGTCATCAAGTGTAGTCCACAGACAGCCAAGTCATTGCTGGTGCTCACAAAAGTCACGGCAATGGCAGGGTTGAAAGTGGTCGGAGCTGCAGTCAGCCGTCGTGGCTCGGAAGAACAAGCGTCATACAAGAGCAAGACCAACCAAGCACAACCGAGGAGACAGTAGATGATGAACAAGCATTGGGTACGGACAGCCGTCGCTGCTGCCATGCTGGCCGGTTCAGGTGCCGCCATGGCGGAATTGACTGGCAATGTCGCAGTCGTTTCTGATTACGTTTTCGATGGTATCAGCCAGACAGACAACGGACCCGCACTGCAGGGCGGCATCGACTACGCCATGGAGTCTGGCCTGTATGTCGGTTTCTGGGGCTCCACCGTGGATTTCGGAACCGGTACCGATTCGAATCTCGAAACTGACTGGTATGTCGGTTACGGCTTCGGTGACGAAAACGTCGCATTTGATTTTGGTTTTGTCTGGTATCAATACCTCCCGACTGATGACGACATTGACTACAGCGAAATCTGGGTAGGTGTTACCTTCGCTGAAAACTTCACACTGAAATATTGGTATGCCAATGACTACGCCAATCTGGGCTACTCATCTGGCCGACTGAAAGCCTCATACAGTGCCGCCATCAATGATGACTGGTCAGTGCCGTTGGAGTTCACCTACACCGACCCGGAAGAAGGTGACAGCTACAATCACTATAAAGTTGGCGTAGCGACTACTTTCGATCCGATTAACGTCGAGTTGAGCTACCAAAAGACCAACATTGATGATGAAGGTGATGATGACTATGCCGACATCGTATACAGCGATGGCGGCTTGGTTTTGGCACTCAGCATGGACTTTTGATTTTGTCACCAGTAAAAAGCCCCGCTCTGCGGGGCTTTTTACTTGCAGCGGAAATTTATTTGAACCGGGCAATGATGTGATGTTCCAGCGGCCCGGCCTGCTCTTCCGAGATCACCTTGTCGCGCACTGACATGCCGGCGCGATGAATGGCCTCGCGATCGCCACACACCAGATGGTGCCACTCCGGCAACGGCAAGCCCTTGGCGACCCGGACATAACCACAGGTATCAGGTAACCAAGCGAAGCCGAGCACATTGTCCGGCGTCAGTTGCACGCAATCGCTGACGTAACGCTTGCGCTGCTTGTAGTTGCTGCAGTAGCAACTGTGGGTGTCCAGCAATTTGCAGCAGACTTCGGTCTGGTACAGCTTGTGGGTGTCTTCGTCTTCGAGCTTGTAGGTGCAGCATTTGCCGCAGCCATCGCAAAGCGACTCCCACTCGGACGCGGTGAGTTCCGCCAAGGTTTTGCGCTCCCAGAACGGCAGCGTTTTCTCGCTCATGTCGGCGCCACCGTGCTGTCAAAACGATATTGGCCGGCCAGCTCCAGTTCCAAGCGGTCGCCCGGCCGCAATGCGGCAACGCCGGCCGGCGTGCCGGTCATCACTACATCACCGGGCAGCAGGGTGAAATGGCGGGTCAGATACACGATGAGCGGAATCGCTGGCGTGATCATGTCACGGGCGTGTCCCTGCTGGCGACGTTCACCATTGACCGACAGGCTGAACTGCAAATCGGCAAGCGCCGGCAAGGCGGCCGGTTTAATAAACGGCGACAACGGCAAGGCACCGTCAAAGGCTTTCGCGAGTTCCCACGGATGGCCGGCAGTTTTCAATGCCTGCTGACGATCCCGCAGCGTCAAATCCAATCCCAGACCGATCCCGACGATCGCCGCTTGCGCCTGCTCGGCACTGGCCTGCCGAAGTGGCGCGCCGATCAACAGCGCCAACTCCAGTTCATGGTGACAGTCCGCATCAGCCGGCACTGAAAACGCGGGCGACAGCGCAGTCAAACTGGTGCTCGGTTTCAGGAACAACAACGGCTGTTCCGGCACCGGATTGTTCAGTTCTTTGGCATGCTGCGCATAATTGCGCCCCACACACACAGCTTTGCCGACCGGATACGGGCACGCGGACCCATCGAGAAAAACGTGTCGATACGCCGTATTTACTGTGCTCATGGCGCTTCCGTCTGGGCCTGATCATTGCCACCGTTCCGCGCTTGCTGATCGCTCTGCGTCGTGGCATTCGCGGCCGGCACCGGTTCATCAGCAGCGGCCGAAACCGGCGGGAAACCGATCCGCTCGGCCAGATAACCGACCGAGGTGGCGAAATGCCGTGATCGGTTCCAGCGCAGCAAGACCTCGTAGTTGTGATAAACGAGATAAGCGCGCTCCCACTCGCTATCGGGCAGCAACAATTTGGCTTTCATCGCCCGCGCTGGCAAATCGGCACCGGTGTCGCGACGGACGCCGAGCTCCTGCCATTCCGCCAGTGCCCGCGCATCTTTCAGTTGCGCAGCGCTCAGATCGAGCGTCTGGGTCAACCGCACCTGACGGCCCCAGGTTTCGCCGCGGCGCCAGCCATTTTTGTGCAGGTAATTGGCGATCGAGGCCAGCACATCAGCACTATTGCTCCAGATGTCGTGATGACCATCGCCATCACCATCGGCGGCAAAATGGAGAAAACTGCTCGGCATGAACTGGCACTGGCCCATGGCACCGGCCCAGGAGCCGCGCATCGCCTCGTTAGTGATGTGGCCTTGCTCGATGATGCGCAGACTGGCGACAAATTCCTTCTGGAAAAATTCACGGCGGCGGCCTTCGTACGCCATGGTAGCGAGCGCGCTTGGCACGTGATGTTTGCCGGTCAGGCGACCAAAGCTGCTCTCCACGCCCCACAGCGCAATGATGAACTTGCCATCAACGCCGTATTTGGCTTCGAGCTCCGCCAGCAGGGCGGCATGTTCGCGGAATTTTTCCCGCGCCATGCGAATGCGCTGCTCGTTGATCACTTTCAGCAGGTATTCCTCATGGCGCATCACTTTGTGCGGCTGGCTGCGATCGTGGTTGACCACCCGGGGGATCAGCGTCAGATCGGCAAACACCGCATCAACGGTAGTTGGCGAAATGCCGGCCGCGAGCGCATGTGCGCGCAGCGAATCGCGATAAGCCGGCCAACCGGCAACAAACGCCAGTTGCGCCTGTTCTTCCTCGCTTGCGACTTGCGCGGTCGCCGCTTGTGCAACCATCGCGTTGTCCGTTGTTGCGTTGTTTGCTGTCGCCGTGTCGGTTGAAGCCGATGCACCGCCAGCTGGCACGACTGCAGCGCCGTTCGCCGACACCGCTTTCACTTCGGCGACGACGGCAGTAATCGGTGCATCGGATTGCGCAGTTGCCAGTGATGACAGCACGCCACACAGCCATGCCGCGCCTAACACCACGGTCAGCGGTCGAACTGTTCGCTTAATCACCATCATCCAGATGCGCCTCTATGGTCGGCGGCAGTTGCAGATGAAAACCACGTTCTTGCAAGGCTGTCCGCACGTGGTTGATGTCTTCGCGCGCCAGTTTGGTCCGGCTGGCCAGATCCAGCTCCATGACGAAAACGGCTTTGCCGAAGCGGCTGAGCAGCACCTCTGGTACCGGCGTAAACGCATCACGCTCGCGCAGATAAAGATACATCTCTTCCTGCTTGCTGCTGCGATAGATGTAACACTTCACGGAATCGTCTCACGCGGTTGGGTGGCGGCGCCGCGGCGGCCACGCGGAATTGGACTCACCACCAGTCGGGCAAGTTCAGCCCGGCAGCGGTCACGGCCGCTGCCAATGCCGATTGTACGCCGGCCCGGCGCCAGCCTTGCCAGTTCGCGGGCGGGAACGGTTGACCATCGGCGATAGCGAGCAGAAGGCTTTCCAGCGTGCGCCGGCTGAACACCATTTCTGCCGGTATGACACGTTGCTCGGCAAATGCGGCCACGGCGGCGATCATCGCCTCCATCGTGGCTTTGCCGTACGGCAAATCGATCAGACGGCGCACCGGTGCCGGCCACTGCGCTTGCGGACAGGCAAGGCCACGTTCGACTGCCTGCAA